>NZ_QUGY01000004.1:16355-281959 GCF_003479245.1 Ruminococcus sp. AF17-12 | reverse complement strand
ATCTAAAGATCTTCCCTCCCCCTGCATAGCAGGGGGTTTATTTTTACTGTCACACAAAAAAACGGCACCCGGCAGTTCCAACACTGCCAGACACCGGAACCAAAATACCCGTCAAACAGACATATACAATATATAATCAACATTCGCTATCTGCTCAACTCAATTACCACCAGAAAGTTCTCTCAGCAACTCAAGATCGCTGGCCTGCACTTTAATATTCGTAGTCAGCTTCTCACCCTCAGGGCTAATATACGTCACCTCAAGAATGCTCCCCTCACGAATCCCACGCCGGGAAACCGCACTACAAAATGCCGGAAACTTCGGATGATTCTGTTTAAATGTATTCCATGCATTCATAACCTTCATCATATTTCCAATATTTCCAATATTACCAATACCCATAACCAACACCAGCCTTTCCCTTACTATCATCTATGTTTTTTTATCTATTAACCCAAACACAGCCGCCGTACAAACCATACAGCGGCTGACCACATGATCCTATTCAAAATAACCTGCCAGAAACTCACAACCCTCTGATAAAAGAAATCGCATCCCGGATCCCAGCCACATAAACCAATTTAATTCCTTTAATACTCTCTGTAGCCGTCCGGTTCACCTCAGGAAGTATCACCGTCTCAAACCCAAGCTTTTTCGCTTCCTGCACACGCTGTCCGGCCATACTCACTGCACGAACCTCGCCACTCAGACCAATTTCACCAAACGCCATCACAGAATCCGGGATCACGATCTCCTTCGCACTGGAAATAATAGCAAGACAAATCCCCAGATCGATCGCCGGCTCTGTCATCTTCATGCCACCCGCAATATTCACATAAGCATCCGAAGCAGCAAGATGAACTCCCGCCTTCTTCTCCAGAACCGCCATCAAAAGATTCACACGATTAAAATCCGTACCAACTGCTGTTCTTCTCGGAATTCCAAAATTACTCTGACACACCAGAGCCTGGATCTCCACCAAAATCGGTCTCGTCCCCTCCATAGAACATGCAACAACAGACCCCGAAGCATTCTCCGGTCTTCCATTCAAAAGGAACTCAGAAGGATTCTTCACTTCTTCAAGTCCGGAATTCTGCATCTCAAAAACACCAATTTCATTGGTAGAACCAAAACGATTTTTCACCGCACGCAGGATCCGGTAAGAAGCATGCCTGTCTCCCTCAAAGTAAAGCACAGTATCTACCATATGCTCCAGTACACGAGGACCTGCCACATTTCCCTCCTTGGTCACATGACCCACGATAAAAATGGACACACCCATACCCTTAGCGATCTGCATCAGTACATTGGTAGATTCCCTCACCTGAGAAACACTTCCCGGTGCAGACGAAATATCTTCATGAAACATCGTCTGGATAGAATCCACAACAGCTACATCTGGTTTCGTCCGCTCAATGATCTCCCGGATATTTTCAAGATTCGTCTCACAGAGCAGTTTCAATTTATCATTAAACGTTCCAAGCCGATCTGCCCGGAGCTTGATCTGTCTGAGAGACTCCTCACCAGAAATATACAAAACAGAAATCCCCTGTGAAGATAAATTTCTGCACACCTGCAACAACAATGTAGACTTGCCAATACCAGGATCTCCACCTACCAAAACAAGGGAGCCGGGGACGATTCCGCCTCCCAGCACCCTGTCAAGTTCACCGATTCCGCAGCTCTGACGTTCATCTGAAGAAAGACTGATATCTTTCAGAACTACAGGCTCCGTTTTCTTTTGTGTAGTTTTAATACTCCCTGAGGAAGATTTTTTGGAAGAAACCGTTTCCTCCACAAAAGTATTCCATGCCTTGCATGCCGGGCACTGCCCCATCCACTTGGCTGATTCATACCCGCATTCCTGACAGAAATAAACCGTTTTTTTATTTTTTAGCATTTTACAATTTTAACTTCTGCTTTGGTGTTCGCATCCAGTTCAACACTGAAAGAAAGCTTGCCGCCCAGGTTTGTGGTCATTGTACCTGTACTTACATCATCAATAAATACCTGATACTCTGTCTCAGCTTCAAGTTCAACAGTAATCTGAGAATCCTCAAAGCCCTGAACCTCAAAACTCATTGCTGTTCCATCCTGCTGAAGATGGAACACACTGGTTCCCGGAACAGACTCATATACGAACATTCCATTACGCTCAAGTTTGGTGATCTCCTTATATGTTTTTACTTTATACATATCTCCCTGATACTGATAATCCGACAATTTGGATTTCTGATTTAATTCATAATCTCCAAAACTGATAGTCCCATTATCTTCTGTGCGGATCAATTCCTGTACCACTGCCATGATCTTATGTCCTCCTGAAATCTTTCGTTGTATAGTTTTAATTTTGTTAATTATAACTTATTTCTGTTTTTTTGGCTATAGAAAGTAATAAAATTCTTACGCTTTCTCCGCATCTTTTACTTCAAAGCAGATTTTCTTGTCTTTGACCTTCACCTGTACGGCATCACCGGCTTTGATCCGACCTTCAAGGATTTCTGTTGCCATCTCATCCTCAATCTTTGTCTGGATCGCACGACGCAACGGTCTTGCACCGTATTTACTGTCAAAGCCTGCATCTGCGATAAGATCTTTAGCTGCTCCGGTAACTTTCAGTATGATATCCAGCTGTTCCTGACAGCGTTTTTCCAGGTTTTTCAAAAGAATAGTAACGATCTTCCTGATATTTTCTTTATTCAGAGAATGGAATACCATGATCTCATCGATCCGGTTCAGAAATTCCGGTTTAAACATCCGCCGCACTTCTTCCATCACTCCGGACTTCATCCGTTCATAATCACGCTTTTCCGTATCTCCGGACATAAATCCAAGATGTTTCGGTTCCATGATCATCTGCGCACCTGCGTTGGAAGTCATGATAATGATCGTCTGCTTAAAATCCACTTTTCTGCCTTGAGCATCTGTAATATGACCATCATCAAGTACCTGCAGAAGAATATTAAACACATCCGGATGAGCCTTTTCAATCTCGTCAAAAAGAATGACACTGTATGGATTTCTGCGCACTTTTTCGCTGAGCTGTCCACCTTCTTCATAGCCTACATATCCGGGCGGCGATCCGATCATTTTAGAAACACTATGTTTTTCCATATATTCGGACATATCTACACGGATCATTGCCTGCTCACTTCCAAATACAGCTTCCGCCAGCGCTTTGGAAAGCTCCGTTTTTCCCACTCCGGTAGGTCCCAGGAATAAGAAAGAACCTATAGGCCTTGCGGGATCCTTTAATCCTACTCTTCCCCTTTTTACCGCACGGGCAACTGCAGAAACTGCCTCATCCTGTCCGATCACACGTTTTTTCAGAACCTTTTCCAAATTTGCAAGCCTACGGGATTCCCCCTCTGTCAGACGCTGTACAGGTATTTTTGTCCAGTCAGACACAATACCGGCAACTGCCTCTTCCTCAACTGTAAGTGGATTTTTCCGATTTTTCCGCTCCGCCTTTCTTCGGATCTTTTCCAATTCTGCTTCCGCCTCATTCTGCTTTGCCTGTGCTGCTTTTGCACCTTCAAGATCTGCATTTATGACTGCCTGTTCTTTTTGTTTCAGAATATCGTGGATCTCTCTTTCCAGTGCTTCTGCTTTCGGAGACGGACGATATCCCGCCAGTTGTACTTTCGACGCTGCCTCATCAATAATGTCAATGGCTTTATCCGGAAGAAACCGGTCATTGATATAACGAACGGACATTTTTACAGCCGCCTCAAGGGCCTCATCCAGAATCTCTACATCATGATGTTTTTCATAATATGGGCGCAACCCCTTCAGGATTTCAACAGCCTCCTCTTCTGTAGGCTCTTCCACGATGATAGGCTGAAAACGCCGTTCAAGCGCTGCATCCTTTTCAATGTATTTCCGATATTCTTCCAGTGTCGTTGCTCCGATCAGCTGGATCTCTCCACGGGAAAGAGACGGTTTCAGGATATTGGAAGCATCCAGTGCACCTTCCGCTCCACCTGCTCCGATGATCGTATGGATCTCATCAATAAAGAGCAATATTCCCTGCTGTTCGCTTACCTCATCGATCACATTTCGGATACGTTCTTCAAACTCACCGCGATATTTACTTCCTGCGACCATTCCGGAAAGATCCAGAACTACAACCCGCTTATCCTTCACAGTATCCGGTACCATTCCTGTGACGATCCGCTGTGCAAGTCCCTCTACGATAGCCGTTTTTCCTACTCCCGGCTCTCCAGTCAGGCAGGGATTGTTCTTTGTTCTTCTGCTCAGGATCTGGATCAGTCTGGCAATCTCTTTATCCCTTCCCACTACAGGATCCAGCTTACCTTCTTCTGCCATGGCCGTCAGATCTCGGCTATACTGATCCAGAGTTGGTGTTACACTGCTGTTTCTTCCCTTTGAAGCTTTTACAGCCTGGAATTCTTCCGCAATGGCATCGCTGTCCATTCCCATAGCTGTCAGCACTGCCGCATAAAGCTTCTGGATATTGGCACCCATTGTGTACAGCAGTCTGGTACCCACACAGTCTGTTTCTTTCAACATTGCCAGCAGAATATGTTCTGTCCCAACTTCCTCAAAACGCATGGATTCTGCTTCTGCATATGCACCCTCAAGAACTCTTCTGGTTCTCGGACTGAATCCCGGTTTCTGTGAAACAGCCGTATTTCCCGGCGGTGCGATCAGTTTATCGATCAGAGCCATCGCTTTATCAGCCTGGATCCCAAACTCCTCCAGAACTCTTCCTGCTGTGCCCTCCTTTTCTTCTACAAGCCCGACCAGCAGATGCTCCGTGCCGATATAACTATGTCCGCAGGAGCTGGCTGCCTCTTTTGCCAGAGCAAGAACATTCTCTGCCTGTTTTGTATATCGTTCCTGCATGATGTCTCCTCCTATCTGTCTGTGTCATACTCGTCAAAAATCTCGTCCACCAGCTGATGGACTTCTTCTCTTGTTACATTTTTACAGCATCCCCATGCCATTGCTACTGTCAGATTCTGTTTCATTTCTTCCAGTGCTCTGACCTTATCTGCATCTATGGAGATCACCGCTCCCTTTCGCCTGTCAATAGTCACAAAGCCTTCCTGACGAAGCAGCGCATATGCCTTATTCACAGTATGCATATTGATTCCTGCAATGCTTGCAAGCTGCCGTACAGAAGGCAGAGTATCCCCTTCATGAAGCCTTGATGTAGCGATCCCCATTATGATCTGATTGGTGATCTGCATATAGATTGCCTCATCACTGTTAAAATCGATTTCTATCACCATAGGGTAATCTCTCCTCTACAACAGCAAAAGGCTGCACAGTTTCATCCTGGCAGCCTGCTGTGATTTTTGTTTTTATTTACTGATCCCTGCAATCTTCTCTATCTGTTCTTTGTTAAGAACCAGATTAAATCCCATTGGATTTACCACATAAGCGTTTGCCTGCGGAATCATCAGGCTCGGAAGTTTGTCTATAGTCACTTTCGCAACACGGAGATTCTTGCCTCTTCCAAATTTCTCAAATTCCATAACATCTGTAAACACAGGCTGCATGATCTTATCCTCTTTATTTTTCAGATACGGAATATGGAGCTTTCCATCTTCTTCCTGCTCTGCATTGATCGCGATCAGGAATTCTGCCTTACGCAGGTTTGCTATCAGCTCTTCTTCCAACTCACGGATATTCTTATGCTCTTCCTGTTTTACCGGGCGACGCAATTCCTGCATAAAATAGATTCCGGAAAGTTCAAGAGACGGGTTCAGAAGCGGTCTCTTTGACGGCTCGATCTTACTCATATCTCTCTGGTTTGCGATCTTTCCGATCTCAATCTCGATCTTCTCTTCTCCGTCGATCCAGATCACACTGTTCACTCCGATCGCGTACAGCGTACCATACAGTCTTGGATAGTCTTTTTTCTCATATTTCATGCCCATAAGAAGGATCTTATCCTCAAGGAGCTGTTTACCATATTCTTTGATCTCTTCTTCTGTGGCAAAAATCCTTGCCTGGTCATTAAATGTTTCTTCATCACAGGTCACATATGGAAGTCTGGTTGCCTGTGAATATGCAACAAATACTTCCTCCCTGTTTCTGAGCTCATGGATTGCTTCTTCTACACTGATTCCCATTTTTCTGTCCTCTCTGCCTCATCACTTGGATGCGACACCTCATCAAGGAAAATGGTTGGTTCCTGTTGTGCCCTGTCAGCATCCAGCTTTTCATGTTCGTAACTACTCACTGTGTTTCATAGTTGTTACTATTGTACAATGAAATCCCTGTTTTCGTCAAGCTGTGCCTGTGAAAAATGACCAACTTAAGCCTCGTCGATAGCTTTTCCGATATCGTGACGCATATACTTATTTGCAAAGCTGATCCACTCTGTAGCAGCATATGCATTCTTTCTGGCTTCTTTTAATGTCTCTCCTTTGGCAGTGATGCCAAGAACACGCCCACCGTTTGTAACGATCTCTCCATCTTTAAATTTGGTTCCCGCATGGAAACAGTAGTATCCGTCTTTGTCCTTAAAATTCTCAAATCCATGGATCGGGATACCTTTTTCGTATTTTACCGGATATCCATCACTTGCAAGAACAACACAAACTGCTGCATTGTCCTCAAATTTCAGATCGATCTGATCAAGTTTGCCGTCTACACAGGCTTCCATTACTTCAATGATATCATTCTCCATACGCGGAAGAACAACCTGTGCCTCCGGATCCCCAAATCTTGCATTATATTCCAGAACCTTCGGGCCATCTGCAGTAAGCATCAGTCCGAAGAAAATGATTCCCTTAAACGGACGTCCCTCTGCTGCCATGGCATCTACTGTTTTCTGATAAACATATTTCTTACAGAATTCATCTACTTCCGGAGTATAGAACGGACTTGGAGAAAATGTTCCCATTCCGCCTGTATTCAGTCCCTGATCCCCATCCTTCGCACGCTTGTGATCCTGTGCGGATGTCATGGTACGGATCGTCTTTCCATCTACAAAAGAAAGTACGGAAACCTCACGGCCAGTCATAAATTCTTCAATTACCATGGTATTTCCGGCATTTCCGAATTTTTTGTCTTCCATGATCTCTTTTACGCCAGCTTCTGCCTCTGCAAGATCCTGGCAGATCAGAACACCTTTTCCAAGAGCAAGGCCATCTGCCTTCAAAACGATCGGGAATTTTGCCTCGGTCCTTAAATATTCCAGAGCTTTTTCCGGATCATCAAAATTCTCATAAGCAGCTGTAGGAATGTCGTATTTTTTCATAAGATCCTTGGAAAAAGCCTTGGAGCCTTCCAGAATAGCAGCATTTTTGCGCGGTCCGAACACACGCAGTCCCTCTGCCTCAAATACATCTACGATTCCGCCCACAAGAGGATCATCCATTCCCACAATAGTAAGATCGATCTCTTTTTCTTTGGCAAAGGCTGCCAGTTTTTCAAATTCCATTGCTCCGATATCTGCACATTCCGCATACTCTGCGATTCCTGCATTTCCAGGTGCACAGTAGATCTTGTCAACTTTCGGGCTTTTTGCAACACTCCATGCAATTGCATGTTCTCTTCCGCCGCTTCCTACGATTAATACTTTCATCTGTTTACTCCTTTGTTTCATCTGTCTGCTGATTACTTTAAAGAAACAATTCCATCTGTCACTGTGATCTTGTCATTGGCGATAAGATTGATTGCTTCCGGAAGGATCTTCCACTCTGCTTTTTCCATTACACGTCTCTGAAGCTCCTTGGATGTATCTCCGTCTTTTACCTTTACTGCTTTCTGAAGAATGATCGGACCTGTATCCGTTCCGGCATCTACGAAATGAACCGTAGCGCCTGTTACTTTCACTCCTCTTGCGAGAACTGCATCATGAACCTTAAGTCCATAAAAACCTTTTCCACAGAAAGACGGGATCAGGGATGGATGGATATTGATGATTTTGTTGGGATATGCTTCCACCATCATCGGAGGGATCGCAACCAAGTATCCTGCAAGAACAATCAGATCTACCTCTTTTTCCTGAAGCTTCGCCAGTAATGCTTTATGGAAAGCTTCTCGGTCCGGATAGTCTTTCGGTGCGATGCATACCGCCTCTATATCATGCTTTCTGGCTCTTTCCAGAGCATAAGCGGAGGCATTATTACTGATCACAATATCCACTTTTGCATTTGTGATCTCTCCTGCATCAATAGCATCCAGGATCGCCTGAAGATTCGTTCCCCCACCGGAAACAAGAACACCGATCTTTAACATAAGGTCACTCCCTTTTCTCCCTCTTCAATGGATCCTACCACATATGGCTTATCGCCGGTTTTGCGGATAGCTTCCATTGTTTTGTCAACATCTGCAGGATCTACTGCCAGGATCATTCCAAGACCCATATTATATGTATTATACATCATATGCTCATCAATATTTCCTTTTTCAGCAAGGAGCTTGAAGATCGGAAGTACCGGATAGCTGTCTTTTTTGACAACAGCTCTGGTTCCCTCTTTCAGCATACGCGGGATATTCTCATAAAATCCACCACCTGTGATATGGCTGCATGCATGGATCTTCACGCCAGACTCTCGGATGCTCTTCAGCGCTTTTACATAGATTCTGGTCGGTGCGATCAGTGCCTCTCCCAGAGTTGTTCCAAGCTCTTCATAATAAGTATCCAGAGACTCTTTTGTCATGTCAAATACTTTACGTACAAGAGAAAATCCATTACTGTGAACTCCTGTGGAAGCCATACCGATCAGGACATCTCCTGGTTTCAGGGCCTCTCCTGTAAGAAGATCTTTTTTGTCAACGACTCCTACTGCAAATCCGGCAAGGTCGTACTCATCTTCCGGCATAAGTCCAGGATGCTCTGCTGTCTCACCACCGATCAGAGCTGCCTCAGACTGTACACAGCCCTCTGCAACACCTTTTACGATCTCTGCGATCTTTTCCGGATAATTTTTGCCGCAAGCAATGTAGTCCAGGAAAAACAATGGCTCGCCGCCTGCACATGCAATATCATTTACACACATGGCTACAGCATCGATTCCGATGGTATCATGCTTGTCCATAACCATGGCTACCTTAACCTTGGTTCCACATCCGTCTGTTCCGGAAACCAGAGTAGGCTCTTCCATATCTTTGAATTTCTCCATGGAAAATGCACCTGAGAATCCACCGATTCCTCCAAGTACCTCCGGTCTCATTGTCTTGGCAATGTGCTTTTTCATCAGCTCTACTGATTTGTATCCTGCCTCAATATCTACGCCTGAAGTCTTGTAATCCATAATGTCCTCCTTATGACAACACCTTTTTATTTTTATGGTAAAAGATTTATTTAGTAATTTTTGTATCCAACTTCCTGAAGCCTTGCGTCTTTCTTCTCAACCTGCTCCTTCAGATCCTGACTGTAGGCTTTCAGTCTGGAAAGAAGCTCTGCGTCGGAAGTTGCAAGGATCTTGGCAGCAAGAAGTCCCGCATTGGCGCCACCATTGATCGCTACTGTAGCAACCGGGATACCGCTTGGCATCTGTACGATTGAGTAAAGGGAATCTCTTCCTCCCAGAGAGGTTGTATGCATCGGAATACCGATCACCGGCATCGGAAAGATCGCTGCGCACATTCCCGGAAGATGAGCTGCCATTCCTGCGCCTGCGATGATAACTTTGAAGCCTTTTTCTTCTGCTGTCTTTGCATACTCGAAAAATACATCCGGTTCTCTGTGTGCGGAAATGATCTTCATTTCATAATCAATCCCCAGTTTCTCCAGGATATCTGCTGCTTTGCTCATAACCGGCATATCTGAATCACTACCCATTACAATTCCTACTTTTGCCATTGTGTTCTCCTTTCATGGTACACTAACTGAATATTAGCCTGTGTCCTTTGACTATTGTTATGGTTATTCTACGTATATTCTCACTTTCTGTCAATACGATCGGAAAAACTGTAAATTTACTAATTAACTTATATTATTATTTAATGGAAGATTCTCAAAAGGACGGTTCAATTCCTCTGTTCCGGGAAGAACAAACCTTCCGTTTTCGATAATGGAGATCATTTCTCCCTCATCATCGATCACCCGGATACTTCCAAGCTCATCATAAGGTATCGTAATATCTGTATGACAGCCATAATAAGCAAGGCTTACGTCATCCTTTCGCATCTCGGAAATCTCATTATCCCTGGCGATGATTTCTTTTCCATCCGGATTATATACCGGTGTATCCTCTGCCCAGCTGTAACAGGTATCGCCCACAGCAAAATGCGGTCCCATTTTTTCTGCGATCAGGATCGGAAGCTTATCCGCAATTCCGTATTTCAGCGCCGCCACATAAGCTGTGGTATTTGTACCGATGGCAAACTCTCCCATGGGGATCTTCGGATGGTGGTGGAGGATATTATCTTCAATATATTTCCGGTTCTCTTCTTCGGTTTTAAAATTCGAGCAGGTGTAATCAATAACCTGGCCGCAGTCAAATACCAGCTTCAGATCCCGGAACTGAAGACCGTTCAGATATACTTTTTTCACATGAAGGATTCCGCCTGTGCCTGCCAGCTGCGGAGATGTAAAGACTTCGCCCACCGGAATGTTCACATCTGCCACACAGTTCTCAAAATTCGTCTGTTTCTTCGGATCTGTCAGTTCATGAAGATGAATCAGAAGATCCGTCTCATTGTCTCCACGTCCTTTGACTTCCACCCACTCACAGGTATCCAGGGTATTGATGATCGTCTGCTGGATTTCCTGATAGAGATGGTAATCCAATGTATTGATCTTTACGATCTCACGGAAAATTTCCTCATAATTTCCACCAATCTCAGGAACCGGATATGCAATGATCGTAAAACTTCTCTCATCACCTTTGATGTATCGGTTTACGATCTGTCCGGATTCATTGTCAAGTTCTGTCTGAAGCTTCTGCTGTGTCTCGCTTAATGCATAAGCTTCCGGTTTACTTATCGGAGAGAAAGGATTTTCTCCAAATGTATCAATGCAGGCCGGACCGCCATGTACTTCTGCCAGTTCTCTGTACTTCTCATAGGAGGTCTGCATAGCACGAAGTTTTCGCTGAACAAAATCCCCATCCAGGAACAATGCACTGTCCTGACGATGATCGTAATCGTACTGCGGATTGGCAACGCCGCCTGTATAGCCTACTCTCACGGCGCCTCTCTTATTTACCACATGCGTTGCATGGCGATAGATCACCGGCTTCAGACCCATTTTTTCAAACTGGAGGATCGCTGCTTTTACCATCCGTTCAAAACCAAGACTATATCGGATATTTACTGTTTTCTTTTTTGTGATATCCTTCCGTCCGGTGATAAATCCGATCCGATAGCCTTCTGTATAGGTAGAAGCCATCTTATCGATCTCTTCCTGAGAAAGGGAGTTCAGAAACTCTGCAACTCCTGTTTCATTCTCTGAAACAAACTCGCCATAGCGATACAGATATCTCAGATCCGAAAGATCCGAATTCATGATGATATCTGCTGCAAAGTCAAGCTCCGGATCTACACCTTCCCGTATCCTCTGCTCCATCATATCCTGGCAGTAATCATTTACATAGGAACGGAGAATCCCCTCCACTGTTGCCGCCTCCGGAAGTTCTTCCTCACAAAATGCAGAATATACTTCCAGAAACAGTTCCATGGATACAGTCATATCCCGCAGCCTTTTCTCATGAGCATAAGCTACAGTTCCTGCGATCTCTGCATACAGAAAACTGAAGGCTTTTCCATATTCTCCCATCTGCTGTACTGCATACGCCGGATTTCCATAGCTGCTTTCATAATTTTCCGGGAGGATATCCTGATAAAAGCAATGATTTCTCTCTTTCAACGCCTCCATCGTAAGCTCTGCTGCGCTCTCATCCATCACATCTGCTGCCATGGAAAGAAACTTTGCCCTGTTTCTGAAAAAATCTCCAAACGGTTTTTTTACGGTTTCTTCTGTTATGATCTCACGGATCCGTTCCTTCGCAAGTCCATAACGTTCTTTCATGCATTCTTCCAAGACTTCATCTCCCATCTTTTTCATCATCGATCACATGCCCCAGGGCAATGTGTTTGTCAACGAGTTCTTTCATATATTCCCAGATCACTTCAGAACCCTCTCCTGTTTTCCGGTTTCTCTTATAAATCTGACTTTTCTTCACCTGATGCTCTTCCCAGCTTTTTCCGTTGGAAGCATCATTTAGAAACAATGGCTGACAATTATCTAGCACATGGGCAAATTTCGCCTCCGGGGTTTCGTAAGCCTCAAACTCCTCCCATAATGCTTTTAACCACTGTCCCTGATCTTCCGGCAATAGTCCATAGATCCGTTCTGCTGCCTGCTTCTCCCTGTATTCCTTGGTTGTCGCTCCTTTTTCATCATATGCATAGGTATCACCTGCATCAATCTCTACCAGATCATGCGCCAGTACCATAGGAATCACTTTCGAAAGATCCACTTCCTCATTGGAATATTCCTTTAAAAGCACTGCCATCAACGCCAGATGCCAGGAATGCTCCGCATCATTCTCTTTCCGCTTTCCGTCTGCAAGATATGTCTGACGGAAAATATTCTTGACTTTATCTATCTCCATAATAAAGTCCAGCTGTTTTTTTAAGCGTTCTTTTTTATCCATCTGTTATACCCCCGATAAAAAAAGTCCCAGCCAGATAACCAGGATCACTCCGTTCAAAATAGACCCGACCATGCTCGTCCTGTGTTTCCGGTTTTCTTCCGAAAAGCTGGAAAGCCCCAGTGTAAAGCCATATGCAGAAAGCAGCATGGCAAAAAGCCCGGTTCCGCCGATCAGGCCCCCGAGCTTTCCATCAAAAAAGAGTGCAAGCACAACTGCCGCGATAAACAGCACGAGGGAAGCCGCCGCAAGTCCTACAGACCATTTTCCCTTGGAAGCTTCTCTTTTTTTTGCAAATGCATATCTATATCTTCTTGCCATTAATTTTTCTCCTAATCCTGTCGCAGACTGCATAAATCCCATATCCAAGCGCTGCGCCCAGAGTATTCAATATCATATCATCCACATCAAAGCAGCCAACTTTTGTAAGCAGCTGGATCACTTCTATCGTCAGACTGATAAAAAAGCCGGATAATATGATAAAAAAGCCATTTCGCATTTTTCCGGTTATTACCGGAAGAATAAATCCGTATGGCACAAATCCCAGCACATTTCCAAAAACATTTGTGAAAAGCGCAAATGTACCCACTATTTTTCGATAAGTCCAGAAACGCCTGATCTCCACAAACGGAACAAGATTGTAACGGTATTCTCTTTCTGCATCCGCCACTCTTCCGTATCCTTCGGAAAAGAACAGAAGATACACAAGAACAAGAACATACAATACAAAAAAAGCTGTCCCGAGTTTTTTTACTCTGCGTTTTGTCCCTTTTTCCAATATTCTCCCCTGCTTAAATAGTCCGAAAAGCCACACGGAACAACGTGCGGCTTTTCAGATCATATTAGATTAATATCTCTGATTTTCTTCTGAGCAGTCTCGCACCGTTCACGATCATCAGAATTCCTGTGACAAGTCCCGTCACCAGAACGACAATACCGAGTGCAAGGCTTCCCGCCCCGCTGCTCGCCATAGTTTTATAAATTTTTTCATTCATAAGGCTGCGTCCTCCCAGTAAAAGCGGACCTTCGGAATCCGCCGCTCTTTTATGACCTTTTATAACAATATTATTCTGCGCCGTACTGGTCATAATATGCATCAATGGCAGCTTTCAGCTTATCATCGATCACAACACGGCCTTTGTATTCTTTGTTGTAGAGATGCTCAACAACCTCCGCCATAGTTACAATAGCTGTAGTCTGAAGGCCGTAGGTTTCCTCGATCTCTTTGAGCGCACTCTTTGTTCCCTGGCCGCGTTCCATACGGTCAACAGAAACCACAAGACCTATCGGATTTACATCTCCCTGCGCTTTGATGATCGGAAGTGTTTCTTTAATGGATGTTCCTGCAGTCGTAACATCCTCAATGATCACTACCTTATCCCCATCCTGGATCGGGCTGCCAAGAAGAATTCCTTTATCTCCGTGGTCTTTCACTTCCTTACGGTTGGAACAGTAACGGATATCCTTTCCGTACATTTCACTGATCTCCATAGTTGCTGCTACAGAAAGCGGAATTCCTTTGTATGCCGGTCCAAACAGCACATCAAAATCCAGTCCGAATTTGCTTTCTATCGCTTTTGCATAATACTGTCCCAGCTTGCGAAGCTGCGCACCGGTACGGTAAAATCCTGTATTTACAAAAAATGGTGTCTTTCTTCCTGATTTCGTAGTAAAATCTCCAAATTTCAGGACATTACAGTCAATCATAAATTCAATAAATTCCTGCTTATACTGTTCCATTTATCTAATCCTCCATGTTTTTCATATATACGACAAACCCAGGATCCACACTCTGCTGCAATCCCAGTGTAAAATCCCTTTATTTATCCTGTTAATTCTAACATATGAACAACAGAATTGCAAATACGGCAATCCTCCGTTATTTCACTACTCCGATCAGCTCATTGATGTCTTCCACTTTCTGTTTTTCAAGAAATGCCTGAATACCATCTGCGATCTCCACAGTAGCATAAGGGTTAAAAAAGTTTGCAGTTCCCACAGACACTGCAGTAGCACCTGCCATAATAAATTCCAGGGCATCCTCAGCAGTTGCGATTCCTCCCATACCGATGATAGGAAGGGATACTGCATTTGCCACCTGATATACCATACGGACAGCTACCGGTTTTACTGCAGGACCGGACATTCCACCAGTTTTATTTGCCAGTGCAAATGTACGTCTGTTGATATCGATCTTCATTCCTGTCAGGGTATTGATAAGAGAAAGAACATCCGCGCCGCCAGCTTCTGCTGCTTTCGCCATCTCGGTAATATCGGTTACATTTGGGCTCAGCTTCATGATCACCGGCTGTTTTGCATATTTCTTTACTTCTTTTGTGATCTCTTCAAGAGCTTTCGGATTCTGACCGAAGGCAATTCCGCCTTCCTTGACATTCGGGCAGGAAACATTAATCTCCAGCATATCCACAGGCTCATTTCCAAGGCGTTCTACAACCTCACAGTAATCCTTTGCAGATTTTCCACAGACATTGACGATGATCTTTGTATCATATTTTTTAAGGAACGGAATATCTCTTTCACAGAAAACATCAATCCCCGGATTCTGAAGACCAATGGCATTGAGCATTCCGGATGCTGTCTCTGTCACTCTCGGTGTAGGATTTCCCGGCCACGGTACATTTGCCACACCTTTTGTCACAACTGCGCCAAGTCTGTTCAGATCCACAAATTCACTGTATTCCGCTCCGGAACCAAATGTTCCGGACGCTGTCATCACCGGATTCTTAAGTTCTACGCCGGCAAGATTTACATTCATTCTGCTCATAGCTCTACCTCCGTGCTCAGGAATACAGGTCCGTCTTTACATACTCTCTTGTTATGGACATGAGAATGAGAATCCACATCTTTGGATTTGCACACACAGGCAAGACACGCGCCTACGCCACAGGCCATACGCTCTTCCATGGAGATCCAGCACGGAATTCCTTTTTCAAGGGCATATGCCTTGATGGCACGGAGCATCGGGGCAGGTCCGCAGGCAAAGATCGCATCTGCCTCAAGATCGTTCTCACGGATGGCATCCATAACATTTCCCTTTGTTCCTGCAGAGCCGTCTTCTGTTGCCACATAGACATCTCCATAAGCTTCAAATTCCTTATTTAAAAACAGCTCATCTCTGTATCCGAGAACCATGATCTTTTCTGCGTCCAGCTGTTTAGCAGTTTCCAGCATTGGCGGGATTCCGATTCCTCCACCCATGAGAAACACTTTTTTGCCTTTTACTGCATCCAGCGGAAAACCATTTCCCAGAGGTCCCATAGTCTCAATGGGGACCCCTGCATGAAGTCTGGAAAATTCCTCCGTACCGGTTCCTTTTCCTGTAACGCGATATACCAGTCTCAGTTTTCCTTCTGCTTTATCGATCTCACAGAGACTGATGGGTCTTGGCAGAAGCTTACCGCCATTGCGGCTGTAAAGTGATACAAACTGTCCCGGCACTGCATTTTTTCCAATCTCACCTGCATCCAGCCACATACTGTAAATATCTGTACCAATACATTCCTGGCTGAGTATCTTACAGGGCTTTTTTGTTTTTTTACTTTCTGATGTACTCATAAAATGCCTCCTGTATTATCTGTTCTCCAGCGCACCGCTGATATCCGCGATCATATCTTTTACTGCCGCTCTGGAAGCATCTGCGTAATTTTCAGCGCCAAACTCTTTATATTTCTCCTGCTTATATGCAGCGATGATTCCTCTGGAAGAGTTTACGATAGCACCAAGTCCGTCCTCATTAAAGAAATGGACAAGATCTGCGCCCTTTCCACCCTGAGCACCATATCCGGGAACAAGGATAAATGTCTTCGGCATGATCTTTCTTAATACCTTTCCCATTTCCGGATAGGTCGCACCTACAACAGCACCAACATAACTATATCCATCACCCATAAGCTCATCGCCCCATTGTGCAACCTTCTCACCTACCAGCTCATAGAGCGGGCGACCGTCGATGACACGATCCTGGAACTCACCACTTGATGGATTGGAAGTTTTGACCAGAACAAAGATACCCTTTTTCTCTTCCTTACATACATCCATAAAGGGTTTCACACCATCAGAACCAAGGTATGGATTGACCGTTGCAAAATCCTCATCAAAACCTGCATATTTTTTTGAGCCTACCTGAACCTGTCCCAGGTGACCAACTGCATATGCTGCAGATGTGGAACCGATATCACCTCTTTTGATATCACCGATCACAACCAGATCTTTGGCTTTACAATACTCAACCGTTTTCTTGTATGCGATCAGTCCCGGGATACCAAACTGCTCATACATGGCGATCTGTGGTTTCACTGCCGGGATCAGATCACAGGTCGCATCCACGATCCCTTTGTTATACTGCCAGATTGCTTCTGCAGCGCCCTCCAGAGTCTCTCCAAACTCTGCAAAAGCCTTCTTCTGGATATGCTCCGGAATATAATTCAGCATAGGATCCAGTCCTACAACGATTGGTGCATTTGTTTTGCGGATATTGCTGATCAGTTTGTTAATCATGATTCTTTCTCCTCCTGGTTTTTAAATACAATTTTTCCGTCACAGATGGTATAAAGCACTTTTCCCTTTACTTTCCAGCCATCAAACGGTGTGTTATGTCCTTTGGAAACAAATTTATTTTTATCGATAGCATACTCCTGCTCCGTATCCACGATGATCACATCTGCCGGATGGCCTTTCTGGAGAGTTCCTCTGTCAAGCCCGAGGATTTTCGCCGGGTTCAGGCACATCTTCTCAACCATCTGTTTCAGTGTGATCACATCTTTTTCCACCAGCTCTGTATAGGTGAGCGGAAGGCTTGTTTCCAGACCTACGATCCCAAATGGTGCATTCTTCATAGAACCTGTTTTTTCCTGTGCACTGTGCGGTGCATGGTCCGTGCTGATCACCTCGATGGTACCGTCCTTCAGGCCCTGTTTCAGCGCTTCCACATCCTTCGGTGTACGGAGCGGCGGATTCATCTTGTAATTCGGGTCATCTGTTTTAATATCATCGGATGAAAGGATAAAATGGTGCGGGCATACTTCAGCTGTGATATTGTCGTATCCTTTCTCTTTTACGATCTTCATCATCTGAGCATCCCCATAAGTGGAACAGTGGCAGAGATGAAGATGGACTCCTGTCTCCAGCGCCAGAATGATATCTCTGGCTGTAATGGTATCTTCCACTGCATTGCAGATTCCGGGAAGCCCCAGTCTTTTGGCGTTCTCATCCTCATTCATGCATCCATCTCCACGCAGATCGATATCTTCACAATGGTCAAAAAACGGCACGCCACATTCTGCTGCGATCCTCATTGCTTCTTTACAAAGTGCTGTATTCATCACAGATTTTCCATCCTCGGACACTGCCGGGATCCCTGCTTTCACCATTCCGGCAATATCTGCAAGTTCAGTCCCCTTTTCTCCCATGGTGGCTGCACCTGCCTGAAGTACATGAATACCGGAAACCTGCGCCGCCTTGTTATGTACATAGTTTACCCGGTCCGGATTATCAATAGTGGGAGTTGTATTTGGCATAGCAACTACAGTTGTCACACCACCACGTGCTGCCGCAGCAGCACCACTCTTGATATCTTCCTTATGTGTCTGGCCCGGATCACGAAAATGGACATGAAGGTCGATAATTCCCGGCATGACCAGCTTTCCTTTCGCATCGATCACACGGTCGCCGTCTTTCTTTTTTAGCTTCTGGCCTATTTCCGCAATGATTCCGTCTTCCAGATAAATATCGCCTGTTTTATCCGTATCTGTAGCCGCATCCACAATCCGGCCTCCTCGAATCAGAATCCCCATTTCTGTTCTCCTCTCATCCTGTATTTTCAAAGCAGATCCTTCAATCCGCTTGTATTCTCCTATATCATACACGAAATCTCTCTATTTATAAAGATTTTTTTTACAAAGCAATTTCGCCCCTTTTTACACCCCGGAATTGTTGGAATTTTCTCCTTGACATTTCAAAACACGGGTTATATAATCAGAGCATGGCAAAATATTTAATGTAAAATCACTAGTTTTTAGAGATTATATTTACATGAATATAGTCTGTAAAATCTGGTGATTTTTTATTATCATCAGAAGGCTATTTTAATTTTTTTTATTTTTATGGAGGTAACACAAAATGAACAAGGGAACTGTAAAATGGTTCAACGCAGAAAAAGGTTATGGTTTTATCACAGGTGAGGACGGACAGGATGTATTCGTACACTTCTCCGCTATCAACGGTGAAGGCTTCAAATCTCTTGAAGAAGGACAGGCTGTATCCTACGACTTAACAGAAGGCGCTCGCGGAATGCAGGCTGCTAACGTTACAAAGTTATAATTCTATAACCATAAAAAACGTATAAGTCAAAACGGGGCTGCTTTATAGCAGACCCGTTTTTTATTGCATTATATTTATCCTGTATATAAAAATCCCCGGGATGCTTCAACACATCCCGGGAACCCATCATTTCATATGTGTTTTCTATTCCGCACTGTCTGAAGATAATCCGGAAATATAATCTGTCAATGCAGAAGTATCCATCACAGTATCCACCTTCACACTGGCTTCCTTCGCCTGGATCTTGGCATATGCGGAATATCCGATCCAGCCTACAAGCAGAACCGCGATGAGGATCCATGCCGCCATCTCAAGTACAAATTCGGCGCGTTCCTTCTTCAGGGCACTGTTTCGCGAGTATTTGTTGTTTTTATATTTGTCAACTTTCTTCTGGCTCATTGTCTTTCTCCTTTGCCGCTTCAGTACTTCGTTCATTATAGCACACTTGTTTTCAAAAGAAAAGCGGCAACTCCCTGAAGAAATGTGATAATTTTCTGAACTGGAGATTTTCTCTGATCAGACTGCTACGATAACGCCGCCATCGTTGGCATACATACTGCTGACACCGGCAGTATCCATAACTACGATCTTTGCTGGGTGCAGTTTCTCACGGATAGCCTCCTCCAGCATCTTCGCTCTTTCCGGACAGTTGCAATGAGTGATGGCAACTGTCTTTTCCGGGATGTTGATCCCCTTCTCTCCAATGTGATCCACCATTTTTACGATTGCTTTATTCATGCCTCTGGCCTGATCCAGCTGACAGATCGTTCCTTCCGGAGTAGCTCCCATAACCGGCTTGATCTTCAGTGCACTGGCCACCAGAGCTTTCACTCTGCCCAAACGTCCGTTCTTGCGCAGAGTTTCCAGATTCTCCAACACAAAAAATGTGTTCATCTCTTCAATATATTTCTCTACTTCACTTACTACTTCTTCAAAAGAAAGTCCCTTTTCTTCACACTCCACGATTTTCATGGCAATCAGACTCTGACCACCGGATGCAGATTTGGAATTAAATACATGAACCTTTTTCTCCGGCTGCTCTTCCAGGAACAGGTTTTTTCCAAGAATCGCACTGTTATAGGAACCACTCAATTCTGCCGATAGCGTCACCGCATAAATGTGTTCCGCATCACACTCATATGCCTTCATATAGCGTTCCGGAGAAGGGCATGCAGACTTGGGGCATTCCGGGCAGGCCACAACCTTCTTTAAAAAATCTTTCTGATCGAAATTCTCATCATCTATAATATTCTCACCGCCCACCGTCAGCGTCAGTGGTATGGATTCAATCCTGCCGTCATTTTTCCATTCATCTAAAAGCTCCCCACAGCTATCTATCGCAATCTTATAGCTCAATTATATCGTCCTCTTTTCCATTATATGTAGTATTCAATACCACATCTATCGTATCACATAAACAGATATTTGAAAAGAGTTTTTTAAAAAGTCTGTCCTTTTTTCTTTATCTGAGATATAATGTCTACACGCGATCACATAAAAGAAAGGAAGTGCGGCATGCTTGCATTAAAGATCACAGATATCCGGGATTTCACAAACAAACTTTTTATAGGAGAAGTATTTGACAAATTCTGTCTGTCCGAAGCGACTGTGACTACTTTTAATACTTTTACCATTGATGGCAGGCTTCAGAAAGATTTTTTTGATACAGACAGCATGAACAGACTCACAGAACACGGCCGGACACATTCTCTCTGGAAGGACATCAGACCTTTCTGCTGGTCTGTGATCCGCGGTAAGCGTACGCCCTTAAGCTTCAGGATCGTGCTGCATTTAAGTCGGAGTGGAGTTGAAGCTGCAATGAGAAATACAGATTTCGGAATTTCCTCCGAACAGATAGACGGACTATTCTTAAATCTTCAATTTAAAAATAACAGCCTTCTTTGTACTACCGGAACCTCTCTTAAAACATTCTCTATGGATAAACGCCCGGAGCAGCTCTGGGATGATATGATCCTGAGCTTTCTGTCCAGGAATCAGATTCTTTTTGAAAGGCTATAGTCAATTCTCTTCTTCTATTTCCCTCAGGTAATACGCAAGCATATCAATAAATTCACTGTTGGTAGGCTTGTATTCCAGAGGATATCCTGCAATCTCATCCAGCAGTTTTTTATTTCCTTCCCAACACACATTTACCATTGTTCTGATATCATGCTCAATATTGGTAGGTGTTGATCTGTACTTCCGCGCCAGGCATGGATAAATGTCCTTTGTGATCCGCAATGGTTTATACTGATACCCCATGGAAATCTTTACCGCTTCCGCAACGAAAAAATATCCTTTGTATTTCGAATTTGCACCAAGTCTTCTGATCAATCCATACACCTTTTTCATACATTTGTTCCTCCATTTCATTTTTTTCTCTTTTTAAAAGCACTCCCTTATGTATAATACGACAGTTATCTATATTTTTCGCTTTCTTCTGAAAATTTATTTTATACATATTAGATACTAATTTAAATTTTTAGTCATATTTTACAGGTTATTTTTATTTAATATCTATTATTTTATTTAAAATTCCTATAATTGTGTTAAAGATACACATATTGTTATAAAAAAAGCAAAGGCTTCGCCCCATTACGGGCAAAGCCTTTCGATCATTTTATATGTCGTTTTATTTTGTAAGGACCATAAGGATATCGTTGCTTCTCTTTACAAATTTTGTCATTTCTTCAGGAGAAAGCTGTTTATGGCTCATCATTGCAAGATCATAAAGCTGTTCACAGATCACCGGAACATACTCTGATCCCTGATTTTCTGCTATAAATCTTACAAGAGGATGATTTGCGTTCAGTACAAGTACTTCCTGACCACCTAACATATTCGGATCCATTCCATACATATTGTACATTTTCATCATATCCTGCATACGGCGGCTCTCCTCAGGAAGAGTGATCATCGCTGCAGTTCCCTCATTTTTCAGCTTCTCTACTTTTACTTCAAGTTTATCCTTGCCAAGATTCTTACGGAACACCTCAGTAAGTGTCTTGACTGTTGCTTCATCCGCTTTTCCGTCTTCACGAAGCTCTTCTGTCAGATCTGCATCAATTCTCTTGAACTGGATCGTCTGATCCTGCTGTTCAAGATGGGAAATAAACTGTGAATCGATCACATGCTTCAGCAGTACAGCATCTTTACCCGCTTCACGGAACATATTAATGTACTGGCTCTGCTGTACCTCATCGGTCACATAATAGATCACCGTTTTTTCCGGTTCCTCATTCTGGGATCCTTCAGAAGCTTTCTCCTCTGTCTTCTCCTCTTCAGCTGCTTTTGTTTCTTCTTTTTTATTTTCCTCAATGCAGTCTTTCAGGGTAAGATATTTGCCATCCAGATTCTTAAAGAGGATATAATCGTTCATCTTCTCACCAAATTTCGCATCCTTGATGCATCCAAATTTGATAAACGGGCTGATATCATCCCAGTACTTCTCATAAGACTCTCTGTCTGTCTTGCACATTCCGGTGAGCTTATCTGCTACTTTCTTGGTGATGTATTCAGAAATCTTTTTCACAAAACCATCATTCTGCAGTGCAGAACGGGAAACATTCAATGGAAGATCCGGGCAGTCGATCACACCTTTCAGAAGAAGAAGGAATTCCGGGATCACCTCTTTGATGTTATCTGCAATAAATACCTGATTATTATAAAGCTTGATGGTTCCCTCAATGGAATCATACTCTGTCCTGATCTTCGGGAAATACAGGATACCCTTCAGATTGAACGGATAGTCCATGTTCAGATGGATCCAGAACAGTGGCTCCTTGTAATCCATAAATACCTTACGGTAAAATTCTTTATACTCTTCATCCGTGCACTCATTTGGATGCTTCATCCAGAGCGGCTGTGTATCGCTTAAGGATACCGGCCGTTTATTGATCTTTACTTTATCTTTGGCAGGAGAAACTTCCACAACTTCTTTCTCGCCTTTATCATTCTCCTTTTCCTCTGTCTTGGCATCCTCATGGATATGTTCAACTACCACATCATCTTCACGGAGATCTGCCTCATCGATGGTTTCATACTCTTGTTCAGCATTTGCTTTGGAAAGATAGATATTTACCGGCATGAAAGAACAGTATTTCTCAATAACCTCTCTCATACGATATTCATTGGCAAACTCCAGGCTTTCCTCATTGAGGAAAAGAGTGATCTCTGTTCCCGGTTCTGTTTTGTTTCCGTCTGCCATCTCATACTCCGTACCACCGTCACAGGTCCAATGTACCGGTGTGGAACCCTCCTTGTAAGAGAGAGTATCGATATGAACTTCATCTGCAACCATAAATGCAGAATAAAATCCAAGTCCGAAATGACCGATCATCTGATCATCCGTTGTTTTATCCTTATATTTCTCAAGAAACTCTGTGGCACCGGAAAAAGCGATCTGTGTGATATATTCCTCTACTTCATCTGCTGTCATACCAATACCGTTATCGATAAACTTCAAAGTTTTCTGATCCGGATCAACGATAACATTTACAGCCGGTTTGTAACCTTCCGGGAATGTATAATCTCCCATAACTTCCAGCTTTCTCAGTTTGGTGATCGCATCGCATCCGTTGGAGATCATCTCTCTTACAAAAATATCATGGTCGGAATATAACCATTTCTTGATGATCGGAAAAATATTTTCACTGTTGATTGATAAACTGCCATGTTTTGCTGACATATATGTCACTCTCCTTTTGTTTTTATTTTTATTTCTGATGTTCCGACAGAGCCGGAAACCTGTTGTTTTTTTCAATAAATATATACTAATACGACTTTTTACAAAAGTCAAGAAAAATTTAGCACTCATCATTGCAGAGTGCTAGTAACAGCATGCAAAACGGATCTCTATGTGCCAAAAAATCCCTCCGTACATTTTTTTGTACGGAGGGTGCTGTAAAACTATCTTCTACATTCTGTTCTTATTTTTTCTTTCTACGATATACAAGGATTCCTCCAATACATACCACAGCCACGATCAAAATGATCACAAATGTCATGATCGGTGTACTGTCTCCCGTCTGCACTGCAGATTTCTGATTTGTCTGTGTCACTGCCGGACTCGGAGTCGCAGTAAGAACTGCTGCCTGTGATACCGTAAAAGTAACCGTACTTTCTGACTGTGTACCGGTATCCTTCCAGCTGGAGCCGTCGTATTTCTGCTGTCCAAAGGTAACTTTCAGAGTATATTTTCCCGGCTTGCTGACACGGAATGTTGCAGTATAAGGCTCTCCATCCCAGGTACGGGTCTCTGTGATCTTCCAGCTCTTCGGCTGATATCTGGTATCTCCCTTACGCGGGTTTGTATTATCCATTCCTGCACCAGCTGCTGTAAAGGTGATCTTTGTATTGGTATCATACTTGCCATTGGAATCAATGCCTGTGATCTTATTGTCCGATGCAGCGGCTTCCGTGCCCTGATATCCATTTACTGTAATACTTACTGCGATCACTGTACTGATCTTGTTGGGATTCTTAACCCCCTCCGGAAGAATGACGGTACCTTTTACATTAAATATCTGACGTTCTGCAGAAGACGGATCATAAGAAGATCCCTTAACATCCCATTTAACAGATGCCTTCTGCTCTCCCTTTGTTGTAGTGATCTTTACTGTTCCCGGAAGCTTCAGGGCTTTCTGGGTTTTCTGGGTTCCATTGGGTAGATCTTTGATATCGGATGGCTTTTTGATGCCTGTAAGGTTATTCGCCTTCTTACCGTTATCTGTTTTTTTCTTTGTAACGCTGAAATGGACATTTACATAAGCTTCCACATTTGCATCATTGGCGATCACAATGTCTTCCAGATATTCCCCCTGTGAAAGTCCGCTGACCGGCTGTACGCTAAAGGTTGCATTATCTCCTGCTTCCAGCTCTGTGGCGGAAAGTGTACCAATTGTATATGCATTTGATGAAGGCTGTTTCAGAACGATCTTTGTATTTCCGGTGTTGGTAACTGTAACTGTCTTCGCATCAGGAAGTTCCTTATAGCCTTCCTCTTTGGTTCCAAACTCCAGACTGTCTGTTACCGAAAGACCGGGATTGGGTTCCGGTTCCGAAACTGTAAATTCCAGCCGGACTTCAGCCAGTGTGTTTCCGGTATTCTGATCTGTCACAGAAATCGTATCGCTGTGATCTCCGGCCTGAAGACCGGTCTTGGGCTGTACGGTAAAGATTGCCGCCTTATCTCCGGGATTGAGCACTTCCGCAGAAAGCTCTCCCACCTCATAATCCTCCGGAGCAGAAAGCTGGATCCGGATAGCCTCTGTACCTGTATTCTCTACGGTTACAGGCTGTGCATCCGGCGCAGTCTCATAGCCCTGTTCCAGTGTTCCAAACTTCAGAGGACCTTCCGGTTTCACTGTTGCAGTAACTGTTTTTGGTGTTTCTGTCTTTACCATAACCGAAGCCGTCACTGTAGCAGATGCTTCCGTGCTTTCATCAGAAGCAAATACAAGCTCTTCCACGTATGGATCATCTTTTGCAGAGAGTCCAAGCTTAGGCTGTACGGTAAAGGTCTGCTCTCCTCCCTGCGCCAACTGGATATTTCCGCTACTCTCCACTTCACTGACCGGCGCAATATCAAAAAACTTCGACTCAGGCTGTACTAACGTCACAGCTTCTGTACCTTCGTTTTTGATCGTGACTGTACTTGTTGTTTCTACCTTTTCATAACCGGCAGTCAGATCATCAAAAGGCAGTTCTGTCGGATCCGCAATTAGCTTGTATATTTTTTCCGCTGCAGGGTCCGATGTTTCCCCGGGATCTGTCTGCTCATTATTTTCATGATCTTCGACTTTTTTATTTTCCGGTTCTTTTACTGTAAAGTCCGCTTCAAAGAAGACATCGGCACCTTCTTCTGCCTGATACGTGATCAGATCTTTGTATTCTCCAGCCTTCAGACCTTCTCGTGGTTTTACCCACACAGCAACACTTTCACCACTCTTTAATGGCGCATCGTTAATATCCGCAGCCATGAAATTCTCCGGGGCGATCTCTTTAAAATTAAGATCTCCGGTTCCGTTATTTGTGATAGTAACCATCTGTGCTTCCGGAATTTCCGTATATCCCTCTTCCACGGAACCAAAATCCAGAATTCCACTTCCATCTTCCGTGTATGCAGATGCCGAATATGTCGGTTCCTCATTTTTTTCGGAAGCATCTGCTGCTGTATCTGCGGAATCCGGTGTCTCTGTCTGACTATCTCCAGATGTATCTGCCTCATCGGCATTCTGAGGCCCTGACTGTTCTCCGTTTACTTCTATAACAGAGTTTTCAGCAGGCTCCTGGGTATCTGCAGGTTCCTGTACATCTGTATTTTCCTGTACATGTGTATTCTCCTGCGCATCCGCAGACTCCGTTTCTTCTGCCGGCTCTATGGTTTCCTCAGGCTGAGCACTATCAGGCTCCTCTGACGTTCCAGCTTCTGTATCCGGCGTGTTCTCTGAAGACTCCGAAGCTTCACTTTCCTCCGCATCCGGATCTTCTCCTGCTGCTTTGGCTTCTTCCTTTTTCTTTTCTGCCAGTGCTTTGGCTTCCTCCTCTGTTTCGGAAACCTCCTGGGTCGTCACCGTAAGCTCACCACTGACTCCCGTCTCTTCTTTTCCGGTGATCTTCAGAACGATCGGAAGACCCAGATCTTTTTCATCGATTTTATAAGTCTTGTCAGTTCCTACCTCTGTAAGAAGGTCTCCGTCTTTTAATGACCAGGAAAAACTCACATTATCATCTGTGATCCCCTCCGGCTTGACCTTTGAGTAATCTGCACTTAAGGTAGACCCGATCGCAAGTGTTCCTTTGACCTTCAGCTTTCCATCAAGATTTCCAGATGGAGCTGCAGTGGCAAATACCATCGATGGAAGCAGCGTTACCATCATAAGCACAGCCATGACGACTGCCAGCACTCTGCTTTTTTTCATATCCCATCCTCCTTTACATCATTTTATTTTCCCCACATTTACCCTTTCTACGCAGGGCTTTCTTTTTGCTGATGCAAGTTTATCATATTTAATTTTCAGAGGTGTAATCCCTGCTTTCCGTCAGCCTTCTACGATCATATATTTTCCGTCCGGGAGTTTAAATACTTCGCTTTCTTCTTCCAGCTCCTTCAGGGAAATCCCCTCCACATCTGCGCCCATTCCATCCAGATATTTTTTAACATCCTTCAGGGAATCCAGCACAACTGCCATGCAATCCTCTAGAAATTCCTCTGCCTCCTCAAAATCCTCTGCTACCGGCTCATCAAAAAGCTGACCCTGTTTTTCCAGAAATGTCTGGACATATTCTTTCTTGTACATATTAAAGTACCTCCTTTATATCTCCGCCCGCCGCGATCAGTCTGCGAAGTACTGGTTCCACCTTCTCTGTCTCGTAGAAAGCCGCCGCCTTTACCCCTGGCTTCGCATGCTTCATGGCAAAGCTGTATTTTACAGATTTCATCATTTCAATATCATTGTATTCATCCCCGAACGCTATGCATTCATCCGGTCCGATTCCCAAAAGTTCCTGGTATTTACGGATCCCTTTTGCTTTGTTCGTGGTAAATGGAACAAAATCCACCCACGCAAATCCGGATGTCACAACAGTACATCTGTCTTTGAACCGTTCTCTCCAGTACCGGATGGATTCCTCCGTCATTCCTTCTCTCTCATAAACTGCAACCTTCATACAAGGCTCTGTGATCTCATCAAAACTCTTTATGATCTTACACTGATTTTTTACTTCTTCGATCATCAGATGGCGATAATGTTCTGTCTTGGGCATGATATAATAAAAATCCTTTGTAGAACAGGAAAATTCCGCTCCGGGCTTTTCCCATATTGCCTGAATGATCTCTCTGACCAGTTCTTTGTCAAAGCTGTCGCAGTACAGAAGCTTCTCATTCTGGACAGCAAGCCCGCCATTTTCACTGATAAATGCCATCTCGTCCTTTACCGGCGCAAAAAGATTCCTCATATTGGCATACTGTCTGCCACTGGCTGCCACAAAGAGGATTCCCATTTTTTTCAGTTCCTTTACCAGCGGAAAGATCTCTTCCGGCAGCGTCTGTCTTCCACCGATAAGCAGCGTTCCATCCAGATCACTGGCAACCATCTTAATCATGCTGCTTCTCCTCATAAATAGTAAACAGATCACCAGGTACAGCTGCTACAATATTTGCACCGTTATTTTCAAGTTCTTCTCTGTCACGGAATCCCCATAGTGCACCAACGGTATACATTCCGGCAGCACTTCCTGTCTGCATATCTGTCTTTGTATCTCCGATATACATACATTCTTCCGGCTTTACGCCGAAATCTTCTGCAATCTTCAGCGGACCATCCGGTGCCGGCTTTCTGCGGATCCCTTCCTGCTGTCCCATCACCTCATCAAACAGATCGCCATAGATCGCCTTTACCACTTTCTGCGCCGCAACATGAGGCTTATTGGAGCATACAGCCATCTTAAGGCCTGTATGTTTCAGCTTCTGAAGGGTTTCCGGCATATCTTTATATGGCACAACTTTATACAGCGGATCTTCATCAAATTTCCTGCGATAAAGTTCCCTGACTTCTTCGTAGTGTACCAGCTCCGGATCTCCTGCATCGATCAGGCATCTTCTGATCAGCATATCTGCACCTTCACCGCTGTAATAACGAAAATTATCTGTCGGCTGTGGTTTCAGGGAAAACTTTTCCATGATCTCATTCGCCACATATGCCATAGATTCCAGTGTATCCGCAATTGTTCCATCCAGATCAAATATACAAGCTTTTATCATTTTGTCTTTCATCCTCTCAGGTTCATTCCCAGTTTTTTTGTCTCATAGATCAGTCTTGCCACAGGCAGTCCCACCACGTTGTTATAATCACCACGGATTCCCTTCACATAGGCTCCCCAGGCGCCCTGGATCCCATAGCTTCCGGCTTTGTCCATTGGGTCTTTGCTGTTTACATATTCCTTTATTTCTTCCTCTGTCACCGGATAAAAGCTCACATCTGTGCACTCATGGAAGGTATGAGCTTTCCATCTCCCTTTTTCTCTTATCAGCAAAGTTACACCGGTATATACCTGATGTGTATTCCCCTGCAGCATAGCGAGCATCTCTATTGCAGCTGTCTCATCTGCCGGTTTACCTAAAATCTTACCCTCATAAGATACAACGGTATCTGCACCGATCACAACCACATCTCTCAGATCTCGGTTCTCCTCTTCCTCCAGCGCGTATGCCGTAAACATAGCTTTCTGACGAGAAAGTTCCTCCACCACTTTCGCAGGCTCTGCACTGGTAATCCGTTCTTCCCCGCTGGCAGGCTTCACTTCAAAGGCGACTCCTACCTGGCTTAAAAGTTCCCGCCTCCTGGGAGATGCGGAAGCAAGCACGATTTTCTTCATGTGTAATTCCTCTCTTTCCTGTGTTATCAGTATAACCGTTTCTGTAAATGGGCGCAACCGAAATCGTTGCAGGAGCATTTTGTACTTATCCATTTATTCCTGATGACGATAAAACAAAACAAGCAGTACACCCTGATACCTGTTCACGGTGTACTGCTGTCATATGTTTCGTATTCTTTTTGACAGTTTTTATGCTTTCGGTAATTTGAAAGAGCTCTTCAGAGATACAATGCGGTTAAATACCGGTGCTCCCTCCCTGGAGTCATGGATATCTGCGCAGAAGAAACCGTTACGTACAAACTGATAGCTGTCATAACCTTTTGCTTTCAGAAGCTCCGGCTCTACATAAGCACTTGTTACTGTAAGAGAATTCGGATTTACATTAAGAGAACCATCTTCTTTATTGTAAACACCTTTTTCTTCATCTACGATATTCTCGTAAAGTCTTACCTCAACTTTACCTGCATTGGATGCTTCCACCCAGTGGATCGTTCCTTTTACCTTACGTCCGTCCGGTGCATTTCCGCCCTTGGTTTCCGGGTCATAGGTACAGTGGACTACACGGATCGTTCCGTCGTCATCTGCCTCATAACCTGTGCAGGTTACAAAATATGCATTCATAAGACGAACTTCATTTCCAATATAGAGACGTTTGTATTTCTTAGGAGGCTCTGCCATAAAATCATCACGTTCAATATAAAGTTCTCCACTGAACGGGATCTTTCTGGTTCCAAGTTCCTCATTCTCCATATTATTCGGAGCTTCAAGATACTCAACCTGTCCTTCCGGATAGTTATCGATCACGAGCTTGATCGGATCAAGAATCGCCATCATACGCGGACGTTTCAGCTTCAGGTCCTCACGGATGCAGTACTCGAGCATTGCATAATCTACAGAACTGTTCGCCTTTGAAACACCACAGAGTTCTACAAATTTACGGATAGACTCCGGTGTAAATCCACGGCGGCGAAGTGCGGCGATGGATACTAATCTCGGATCATCCCATCCATCTACGATGCCGTCCTCAACAAGCTTCTTGATATAACGTTTACCTGTAACAACGTTAGTCAGGTACAGCTTTGCAAACTCGATCTGCTTCGGTGGGTGCGGATATTCCAGTTCCTTTACCACCCAGTCATAAAGCGGTCTGTGGTCCTCAAACTCCAGAGTACAGATAGAATGTGTCACACCCTCAATGGCATCCTCGATTGGATGGGCGAAGTCGTACATCGGATAGATGCACCATTTATCTCCTGTATTGTGATGTGTCATGCGGGCTACACGGTAAATGACCGGGTCACGCATGTTCATATTCGGTGATGCCATATCGATCTTGGCACGGAGAACCTTCTCTCCATCTCCGTATTTGCCCTCACGCATCTCTTCAAAAAGCTGAAGATTCTCTTCTACAGTACGGTTTCTGTACGGGCTCTCTTTACCTGGCTCTGTAAGAGTTCCTCGGTACTCACGGATCTGGTCTGCAGTCAGGTCGCAGACAAAGGCCTTGCCTTTCTTAATAAGCTTCACTGCTGCCTCATACATCTGATCAAAATAATCAGATGCAAAGAAAAGTCTGTCTTCCCAGTCTGCACCAAGCCATTTCACGTCAGCCTTGATGGACTCTACAAATTCGGATTTCTCCTTTGTAGGGTTGGTATCATCAAAACGGAGGTTGAATTTTCCGTTGTATTTCTGAGCCAGTCCATAATTTAAAAGAATGGATTTCGCATGTCCGATATGAAGATAGCCGTTAGGTTCCGGTGGGAAACGTGTATGCACGGTGTCATAAACGCCTTCTTCAAGATCTTTGTCTATAATATTTTCAATAAAGTTTTTGGAAACTGTTTCGTTCTCCATTGCTTTCCCTCCTAAATATCATCCTGATGTTTTATCTTATCATAAATCCGGAGTTTTTGAAACCCGCAAAACCTGTATCTAAACAAAAAATTGTCTGTTTTCAGACACAAAAAAAGCTGCTGACGGGAATCGAACCCGTGTGTAACATGCTATTTTCCTTTATTTATGCGCTTTTGCGGGTTTCACTTATGATTACCTTTGATTACCTTTTTCATAAAAAATTCATACACTTATTATTTTGAAATCTGGTATGTTGCTAAGAATTTCTTTTTTTCGATCTATGGAACGCCTATTTTTATGGTAATATCCCTCTGTACATTTAATATCTGTATGTCCCATCAGATCAATAACCATTCTTTCATCCACGTTGTTGTCAAGAAGAATACTGGCAAAAGTTCTTCTCGCCTTATGTGGTGACTTCGGCTTAATATGTATTTGCTTACATGTTCGTTCCATTCTCCGCCGTATTACATTTGTCGTCATTCGTTTACCTTTTTCATTTACAAAAACATACTCCTGTGTTGGATTACATCTTTTAAGTTTTTGAACAACCCATATATAATCTTCCGGAACAATCACTGTTCTAACACCAGCCTGTGATTTTGGAAATTCTTTTACCCGATAATCATATTTACCTTTTTCGATAAACACTCTTGTTTCTGTACGTCTAATTTTAATAGTATTGTTATCAAAATCTGAAAATTTTAAAGTAACCAACTCACCAACTCTGATCCCCGTGAGAAACATCAACAAGATTCCTAGATTAACCACGTCTAGTCTATCCTCTAAGCATTCTATATAACGTGGCAATTCATCTTCATTGAATACCACTTCATCATCTTCCTTTATTGTTCTCTTAAAGATAGAATCTGAGGTATCTAAATCTTGAAGCATCTCTTCCGGACTCCAATCAATAAGTTTTCTTTTTTTCGCCCGTTTCAGAAATCCTCTTGTTATTGTTTTCAAATTAGAAAAGGCTTTTGCTGTAAGATTATGTTCTGCTATTTGAATCTCAAGAAAATCACTAAATTCATCCGGTGCAACATATCTTATTCTTCTTTTTCCCAGTTTTTCATAATGCCGCTCATATATCTGACAATTTCTTTGATGCGTTGGAGCAGCAATTTTCCCCAGCTGTAATCGCCTGTCGTTCCACTCTTCAAACACTTCCTGAATTGTTGGATTTTCTGCTTCTTTTCTGTAATATTTAGCAACTTCTTTCTTGATATCTTCTTCAGATGTTCTCTTTATCAGTTTCCGGCCATTAGCCTTCGTTTTGTCTGGAAGATATGTTCTCCACTTTCCGTCCTTTCCTTGCCAGATTTTGTACGGGTGCTGCTGTAAGTATTTATCTCTTTCAGCCATTTCTTTCATCTCTTGCACATATGACAAGTCAATAATATCATTACTCTGGATGTATTTCAACATTCCCATCGCCATCTCAGGTGTCATATTTTCAACCATATTACCCATTATTTTTTTCTCCTTGTATTCCAATTATTCACTATTTTGTTCCACCAAAAAAAGAGCATCCCAGCTCTTACATGACATATTCTTACAGCCGGTCCAGCTAGAGTTTTCTTCTCACTGCTACCGCTACTTCCGCCGCTGCTGCCATCCTGTCACGTTCCGGGAATGCTCTTTACATCTGTTTTGTTCTTCCTTCGTATAATTATTCGCATCCTTCCAGATTCTGTTTCAGTATCTTTCCTACATCCAAAACATGTGCTTCCGCTTCTATATCCTCCACATTGTCCGTTATTGTTGTCGTGTACATGATTGCTTTTCCTCCACTTACATTACAATCATATAAAGCTGCCATTAGCAACACCTGAAACTGTTCCTGTGAAAGCTGGAAAGATGGACAGTCCGCATTTTTTATCTTCTCTTCCATCTCTTTGTTATGATCTACGTCCGTTTTGCTTGCGTAATACGTCAGATTTTTATGGATTTCCCGGGGCAGCAGCTGTAAATTGTCCGCACGGTTGCACTCTTTTCCTTCACTTGGCTTATACTGGTTCTTTTTCCTGATATGGTGGATCTCATTGTCATCAGATCCGAACTCATTTTCTAGGAAACAGTCACTCATTACCCGGTACATGCTAACGTGCTTATTGTGTTTCTGTCCTGCAACTTTGTACTCATAATACCAGTCCTGTCCCGTCCGGCTGCCGTCCTTATTCTTTGCCCCTGTGTACCTGTGGTTTGGTTTCACTACCTTGATCTTATTACCATATGCAGAAAACAGATAACCTTTGTTGGACATAAACCAGTACGCTGGGTATGGTTCCTTACATTGGACGATCTGCTCTCCTTCCTGCATAACATAATTAAATGTATTCATCATCAGATCATCAAATTTTTTACTGTATTCTTCTCTCGTATATTTCTTATATTTTCTCATTTTATTTACTCCTTTTTATCCTTTTTATAAACAATTTTTCTCATAAAATAAGAGCACCTGTAACTGGTACAGATGCCCTCATACTTTCATATTTATCTGAATTTCTTAAACTCTTTTGCAAGCTGCTTGTCGTGCTTATCAAGCTCTCCACGGATCACTTTTTTCAGCTCTGACATGTCGTTCACGTCCACACCATTTATCACGAACTGATACTCATTATTCATGGTAACTTCCTGTCTGGCTGGTACTTCTTTTATGTTTGGACTTCCTGCATTCTGCATAACATCCGTAAACTCCTGCATGATCGCTGTTGCTGGCCTCAGAATCTTTGTAAAATCCTGCGTCAGAACCGTTTCTCCCGGCTTGGCTCCAATGAATCCCGTATCACCATTTTTCATGATCGCATCTCCCAGAAGCGTTCCCATAGTTGCCGGGATCAGGTTTCGGATCACTCCACCCTTGGAGAATCCAAATGTCTGAAGCTTCTTGACCATAGCGTTCTTCTTTTTGGTGTCCCACTTGCTTACATTCTTAGCGTCCTTGTACCCCAGAATTGAAGCTGCCTTTATAATGTTTGCATTGCTGGCTTTCTTACCTTTCTTTGCCAAGTGCTTCACAAGCGGATCTTTGATCTTCTCAATTTCTGCATCACCGCCTGTATAAGTTGGTAATGCTCCATACCATTTCTTCAGCTCTACTTCTTTCTTGGTGTTCGCCTTTACGGTATTGGCGTTCTGTCCGGTTGACATGTTCAGGACACGGTTTTTCTCTTCTGTGGTAAGAGTATATTTCTTACTCTTGGCTGTACTGTTCACGATCTTGGAGTTTTTCGTTGCATCCTTCAGTACAGACACATTTAAGCTTACCGCCTTACAATATCCGCCAGCTCCCTGAACTTTGATTACTGTTTTCCCGGCCTTTAATCCCTTCAGGGTAATACTGTCTGCTGCCTGTGTGATTTTCACGATTCCTTTTGCAGATGCCGTACAGTTAAAATTCTTATTGACTGCGGTTGACGGACTGAAACTTACCTTTACCGTTGCTGTCTTTCCCACGTTCACAACAACAGATTTCGGACTTAATGTAAGTTTCTTCAGGATTTTATTCTGTGCATCTGTGGCAGCATTTTGTATTACCTTGTCCGCAGCAGTACTTCCGGTCCCTGTAGAGCCAGAAACCTTTGTGTCTTTGATTCCTGTTACTGCTTTGTCTGCTTTCTTCTTATCCGTCTGTTCATTCTTCAGGTTGGAATCCTTGATGTTATTCTGAAACTGATCCGAAACCTTCAAACCTGTGTCCGCAATGATCTGGTTGATCTCTGCATAAGCATCCTTATATTTCTGCTTTGTGGTTTTCAGCATCTCTTCAATAACAGCGGTCTGCATCTGAGAGTTGGATTTCACTGCATTTAAGGTACTGTCCAGTGCTTTGTCAGCCTGATCGGTAAGGTTATCATAGCCCTTGGATATCAGATCAATTTCATGATCGTGTTTGGTATCTTCCAGATCTTCCTCTTTTTCTGCAAGATCCGCCTTTAACTGTTCCAGCTTGGCCTTACTCTCTGCTTCCGCCGTATCTAACTCAGCGGTTACTTTTGCTCTAAAGTCCTCAGCCATTATCTTACTCCTTATATAATAAGAAGGACTGCCACCACAGACAGTCCCTCGATCATAAATTCATTATTAATATTCATTATAATTCAATCGTGATTAATCAAGAATTTTTATATCAGATCAATCAGGTTGCAAACACATCTCTTTATATCTTCTTTCTTCTCGTAGTGTTCCTGTTCTTCCAGATCTTTTTCCATATCTGCAACATCCAGATCATAACTCAATCCATCCAGAATCTTATATAAAGCATACTCATTGATCTGTTCCGCAAGAACCTTACATACACGCTTACGGTCTGTCTCCGTAAATTCATCCCAACGGTTCACCATATCCGTAAAGATTTCATCGGTGGCCATCTCAAGATCAAAGTATTTGTCTGCAATTTCATCCATAGTCATTATTTTATTTGTCATAATCTTAATCTCCTTATATTCCTATATAAAATCTGTAAAATTATCAGTTAAAATCTATATAAAAAAATCAGTTCTACAATCCCAAAATCAGGAAAACCTGCTGCCGAAAGATTCCTGTATGTGCCGGGGAACCTGATTCATCGTCCGTGACCAGAATCCTCCATTACCAAGCAATCCTCCATCCTCAGCATAGTTATAAATAGTCTGTGTATCTCTTCCAGAAGGAGAATATCTGTGCCCGGTATTCAGCCGGATTTCCCCGGAAGATACAGAACCACCGCCAGAAAACTCACTCTCAGGAGACATACGCAATGTCCCGGTACGTGTATATCTTCCTTCTGAAGAACTGTAAAACTGATCTGTATTCATAAATAAATCATCCATAGAAGCGTCAATTACTTCTGCTGTAGCTTCCGCAACCTCCTGTTGAAGTGCCAAAACCAAACCACTCCAAGATGTAAATGTGTTACCCATAGTGGCAATACCTCCAATCATATGTAAAAACAAAAACCTGATCCATTATGCTACATCACCCGGATTAGAACCAGAAATATCCGTATTATCCTGATTAATAGGTACAATCGTATCTGAAGAAGCTGTAATATCTGAAGGACCCGGATCAGTAGAAGAATCAGACACAGGATCAATAACTGAATCAGAATCCGTAATATCTGTAGAAACCATATCTGAAGAAGAATCAGTCAATCCAGAATCAGCCAGATCAGGACTATCCAAACCAGAATCTACAGTATCTGGATCTGGATCAACCCTAGGAACAAAAGTATTCTCGGGAACCCCACAGATATAAGCACAAACTTTTTTAACCTCATCCTTATTACAATTATAAATGCCACCTGTAAACTCCTTAACCATTTCTATAAAAATTTCTTTGTAGTCAAGTTCATCATTATTAATATGCTGTCTATAAGTACGAGCAATAATACCCAGCATCTCATTATCAGGTATCCTTCCATCAAATCTAAGATCCAATTTCCGTATATCTTTTTCAATCCATTCTGCTGGCCATTCTGGTGCAACAGGCAAGCGCAAGCGCGCAGCGTCAGCGGAGTTACCAGGAGCGTTAGCGACCATATCAAGCGAAGCGTCCGAAGCGTCAGCGTCCATGTTGACCGTAACGGTGTCCCGGCTACCTACGGAGTGGTACTGGTACCGTTCGGTACTATTAATATTATTATTAGTATTATAATTAGCATTAGTATTAGTACCTGTACCGTACTGCCCGTCAGTGCTTGATTCTGGCACGTTTTCATACTCACTTTCGCTCTCATCTGTAACGGTACTGCCATCAGGTTTATACTCGGTACCGCCTATGATAATGTTAAAGTCAAACACCTCTTTGTACTTGCCTTCCCTGAAGTTTTTCAATGCGGCACTGACGGTACTCTTACTACAGTGTACCGCTGATGCGACCTTACTTTGCGAGATGCCCGGGTTATCACGTACTAATTCAATGATTGCCTTGGTACGTTCTGTATTTTCTCCGAAACCTCTGGATCTTCTCTTCTGCGATGAATCAATCGTTTCCAGAAGAGTTTCACCAATTAATAGCATAAGCTCATCATCTATGATAGGCTTTTGATCCAAACCATAATCTATGATTGCCTCATAATAATCTGCTGCCATTTTATCTCCATATTTCTCACGGATTCTTTTACCTTGTGTACGGTATGTATTGAAAAATGTGAAGCATTTGCTTCTATCAAACTGCTTATTATCACTCATAATGATTCTTTCCTCCGACTCTCTTTTTATTCCTACTTATTCCGTATGTTATCTTTGTTTTTGATATGTTCATTTAACGCAGCGCATAATTCTGGTGTTGCTTCAAATATGAACACATTCAGGTTTGGCATACATCTGTTTGGCCTTATATTTATGACCGGGAAACCTTCATTCCTTAACATCCACGCAATCCTCTGGCTACGTACTGCCTTTGTTTTGCATTGAGTTTTCTGCTCTCTCTGATTTTTCATTTCTTTTTACCTCTGCTTTCTGATTATTTCATTTTTTTCAGCTTTTTCATGTCATTCTGCACTAATGTCAAGATGTAATCCTTTAATGTCATGTTGCGTAATGCAGAAAACATCTTGATTTCTCTGTGGAGATCTTGGTCAACCTCTATAGAGATTCTTCTTTTCTTACTCTCTTCTGCCATGATTTTCACTCTCCTTTCTGCACATATTGTTCTAATCTATGATAAAAGTTATTTTCCTCATATAGCGGACGTTACTGCATTGCCCGAAAAGCCTTATTCTATCAGTGTTTCAGGCCAATATTTTTTTCGAATTCGTGCATTTTTGCACATATGAACTTTTGTTTCCCTCATATACCACACGCATTTGCATCTGCAAAAAATCCAGTAACCATAAGGGTTAAATGAAGAAAAAAATATTGAGAGCGTGTAAATTCCGCCGGGAAATCAAAAGTTGATTCCCTCATATACCGGACGAATTTACATCTGCGATATTCCTTGTCTTTTAAGGTTTTTTCAGTGATATTTTTTTTGAAACCGTGTCGATTTGCTCTGAAAAGTTTTTTCTCTCATATAGCGGAGTAAATTGCACTTCTGATTTTTCCTTATTCTACAATGCTTTTCTGAGGATATTTTTCCAGATATTCTTACTTTTTCTGGTTCAGAAGTTCACCATCCCTCATATACCACACGCTAAACGATTACCGATTTTCATTGTAATATAAGGGATTTCTGCTGATTTTTTTCTTGAATTTCCGTAAATCTGATTTCAAAAGTTATTTCCCTCATATAGCACACAAAACGACAGCTCAAATTTTTGGTGTTTTATATGGGATTTTTAACGATATTTTTTTTGAATTTCGTACTTTTTCTACCACAAAAGTTCATTCCCTCATATAGCGGACGAATTTGCATCTGCAATATTCCGCATAAATAAAGGACTTTCTGCTGATTTTTTTCTTGAATTTCTGCATTTTTATCCAACCCAGCTCACTCTCCGCAGCGTCCCGACCTCACCCGTCACAGTGGCCTTCAGAGCGTCTGATAGCTCGTACAGGACGCTTTATCCATCCCGGCGAGGAAGTCTCCATACAGCACCTCTGATCCGTTCCTGATCGAATACGTGTCCTAGAAGCCCATAGTTCAATCCGATCATAAAGTCACTAAAAAATTCAATCTCAGTCCATTATATAGGAAATTTCTCTTCTTTCTGGCGGTCACAATCTGTTGATACAGCCAGTACCAGCCACATAAATTCCAGTCCATGTCAGGCTCTTTCTCCGGTCACAGTGGACTTTTGACGGACCGAGTAACGCTATTACTCCAACTGCTGCCATCATCCCTGAATCAGATCACTCTCAGACCTGCTCCTGATACTCTGCTTACCCGGCACGTTTGCTTACCTTGATTTGTGGACTGTAGCTCACCTGATAGCTCTGTAATCTATCCTAACTGATCCGGCGGAGAAGTTATCGTCTGACATAGAACCCGGCTTACAGGTCTATAAGACGCTCACAGGGCAGCACTTATTTACAGATCAGAAAACACTGCTGCACTCTCAAAATTTTCTGCTCGTTTTTTTGAATCTAGTTTCTTCCTATATAATGTAATCATTCTGTAAAGTTGGAAGCACCCCGGGACGGTCGGACATAAAAAAAGAACGTACAAGATCTGTGTCTCTCATACGTTCTGTAAACATTAAAATCATTTTTTCGTCTTTTCTTCAGATTCTGCTTCGCGTATTTTAGCAAGTGCCTTTTCTCTTGCTTTTTCTTTTGCAGTCCTCTTGTTCCGCTTTTCTATGAATTCTATCATTTCTTCATCGTCAGCATATACCTCTTCAACCTGAGTTCTCAGCTGCTCCATCTCTTCCTTATATTCCTGCATCAATACCATTTCTTTAAACATCTGTCTGAAGTAATTGAGCAATATCAGCTTTTCCACCGGAGCCAGCTTTTGACTATACTCTTTCAGATCAAGGCATCTTCTTCGTACTGATTGGTAAATGGATTCCACCACAACTCTGCGGAACTTTCTTTGCAGCTGCCACTTTTTGTTAGCATTTTTCTTAAAGGTCATAATATAATCCATGTTAATCTCTATTCGGTTATATCTTCTACTGACACGATGGATCACAGAAGGTCACATCACACCACTGGCAGCATTCAACCGTTTTTGGGGCTACACCTTCCACCTAATGCAAGAGGACGAGATCACCAATGATGAATACAATCAGGTACAGCTTGAGTACCTTCAGGAGATCATCGACCGTTTTCTTCCTAGCACCACATATCCGCAGGACGTTATTCCAACATTGGAAGCTATGGAGCCGCTGCACAGATGGGACACTCTGTTGAATTTTATCTTCAATGAGACACCTGTGCAATACGACATTGAAGATCAGGAAGGAGAACACCGATCATGAGCTGGATGTATTACAACAAAGAAACTGAAGAAACCTGTCTGCGTGGCTATATTTCAGAACTTTCCTGTTTTCATGCTGTAGTCATGGAGGATCACACATGGAAGATCATCAGTAAGACCAGTACAAAAACTGGCAACAGCAAGACCAGACAGAAACAGTTCTTTGAGGATCTTACTACTCTTCTGAATGCTCAGGAGGAAAAGCGTCCGGTTATGGAGCATCAGAACGACTATATCCTGCACATTGAACTTTCCGCAGACGAAACCAATGCAGTTATCAGTTTACAGAGAAAAGGTAACTATGAGTTTGTTTTCAGGAATGAGATCATTTCTCTTAAGAAAATCGGCAATCAGAATAAATAATCAGGAGGTACTACACTATGAGTTGGAAACACTACGATCCTAAAACCAAAATCTGCGAATACAGAAGTCTGTCACGTGTACTTTGTGATTTTGACACCGTAGTCATGGACGAAGATACATGGAACGCTATTAAAAAAGCATCTCTTCCGACATTTCTGGATAACCTTAAAAAGCTTCTGGACAGCTACTCAGATGAAGAATTTATGCTGACAATCAGATACTTTTACATCCTGCACATTGATCTTGCAGAAGCTTCCAATACTGCACTGGTCAGTTTGCAGAGAAACCGTGGCTATGAATTTGTCTTTAAAGATATTCCTGTTTCATTTGCAGAAGAGAAAAAGGAGGTATAACACTATGGGATGGATACATTACAATACAGAAGCTGGACGTTGTGAAGCTTGCGTAACTTTACCAAGCGAACTTGAAGGTTTTCATGTTGTCATGAAGGATCACACATGGTATGACGTAATCCGTAATCCCTACGAACGCCAGCACCGTGTAAATAAATTTCTGGATGGTCTAAAGGATCTTCTTGATACACTTGCTGAAAAGGAACCGGATATCTATTATCACAAAGCCTACATCCTGCATATTGATCTTACAGAGGATGAAAAAACAGCTCTTGTGAGTATACAGAGAACTCGTGCTTACGCTTTCATCTGTAAAAACATTCCGATTCCATTTGTATAATCTTCTCTCCTGCTGCCGGGTTCACTCTCTGGCAGCAGGATTTCCAAGGCAATAGAATCCATCAGAAAGGCGGTATCAATTATGAGGAACTACGTACTTGCGGAAAACAGACCTTATACAGCTTGTCCCATCTGGAAAAAAGATCTCAGAAAGCTTATGACTGATTTCTGTATACCGGAGCCAACCATTGACCAGATCATTTCTCAGACCGAACAGGAAGCGAAACCAACAGAAACAGCTCGACAGGTTTATAACCGTGCATGGCAGAAATTCCGTAAACATCTGCTGACAAATTAGTGGTAAAAGTAAGGTAGTATGCAAAAAGTAGTAAAACCATTACCATTTCAGGCTCCAAGGCAGTCTTATTACAGTGTCATTTTAAGGGAGCCTTAAATTTACTACAGGAAGGGAACATCATGAACAGATATTTTGGTTACGCAAGAATCAGCACACCACAGCAAAGCATTGAAAGGCAGATCAGGAATATCCTTGCTGCATATCCACAGTCTGAGATTATCCGAGAAGTTTTTACCGGAACGAAATTTCAGGGACGAAGAGAATTTGAAAAGCTCCTGAAAAAGCTCAACGCAGGTGATACCATTATCTTTGATTCTGTTTCCAGAATGTCCCGTGATGCAGAAGAAGGTTTTACCATGTATGAGGATCTTTTCAGCAAAGGAATTAATCTTGTATTCCTGAAGGAACCACACATAAACACAGAAACCTATAAAAGTGCGCTGCAAGGTGGCATCCCAACTACAGGAACCGACATTGACTGTATTCTGGAAGGGATCAACAAATATTTGCTCCTGCTTGCCAAGGAACAGATCAGGCTTGCTTTTGAACAGTCAGAAAAAGAGGTTCAGGATCTCAGGCAACGTACTAAGGAAGGAATGCAGACGGCAAGGCTTTCCGGTAAACAGATTGGACAGGCTTCAGGTTCAAAGCTTGTAACAAAGAAATCCATTGCAGCAAAAGAAATCATCCTGAAGCATAACAAAACGTTCGGCGGATCACTCAACGATCTGGAAACTATTACTCAGGCTGGGATCACAAAAAAGACATTCTATAAATATAAGAAGGAACTGCTCTCTGAGATGATAGAGCAAACGGATCAGCGTTGAATGTTTTGCTGCAATCCGTTATAATGAGAGCAGGAACCTTACTTATTAAGAAGGGAGCGTGAAAATATGCCATTACTCAAAGAAGATACTTATACTATAGAAGATATATATGCACTTCCAGAGGGAGAACGTGCCGAACTGATTGACGGACAAATTTATTATATGGCTCCGCCCAATACAAGACACCAAAGAATCAGTAATTTCCTAAGTTGGACGATCACTAATTACATTCACGCCAACAAAGGACAATGTGAAGTATTTGCTGCCCCATTTGCTGTTTATCTGGATGAATCCACGAACACATACGTTGAACCGGATATCTCTGTTATCTGTGATCCAAACAAGCTGAATGATAAGGGCTGCAATGGTGCTCCTGACTGGATTGTTGAGATCGTTTCTCCTGCAAGTAAACGGATGGATTATTATACCAAGCTCTTTAAGTACAGAACGGCAGGTGTAAAAGAATATTGGATTGTTGATCCTGACAAGAGCAGAATTATTGTATACAATTTTGAACAATCAACAATGGACGAGTATTCCTTTACGGATTCTGTTAAGGCTGGAATCTATAATGATCTGCTGATTGATTTTAATGTGTTAAGTTTTTAACATAGTCATGTGCTGACTATCCTCAAAATTGACGCTTTTCTGAAAAATAAAAGTTGGCGTAAACCCTTGTTCTATATAGGGAATCGCCAACTTTTTTATTGTGTCTCTGATGAAATTTTGAATTGCTACAGACTGCATATGGAATAACGCTGGATCATACTGATCCATCCTGATTGTAAAAGGATAATGTAATTCGGTCTGAAAAAGCTTGTATCTGGCAGCAGGAATTACTTACAGTGAGGAATAATACTGTAATCTTCTGCTCAAATGGTAGCTCAAAAAATTGGTTATCGTACTCATATTCTGTGGATGTATACATATGAGTGCTCGCTCATATGTCAAGAATTTGTCAATCTCACCAATTCGTCACCAACCAAGCACATCTTATTCCGCTCACCTAGCACATTCACCACAGCCCCGATTTAACAATATTCATCTCGGATTCTTCTATCTTCCAGTCCTCAGATTTTATCCCAACCGTCCTACCCGATCCAGCATCTCACCACCACAATCCAGTCCCTGATCCACCGCAGCTCCCTCTCACCCTCAGCACATCCATTTCTCCCTGATCTTCCCTGCACTTTCTACAGATCTGACCTTCTTTTCATCCTCTCTGAATCGACCTTACCGGAGCAACAACGGCTGCACGATAACTTAAGCTTAATACAACCTGCTGCCGTTTGCTCTTTCCGGTGATTTTCGGGTCGATTCTGTTCAATTCCAGTGATCGAATTTTACACCACTCAGGACGAATAAACTGAGTGTTTTAACGGATTTTCCGATAGACTAACCGACAAAAATTTTGAGGGTAACAATCGGAATAATCGGTGTGATTGCTGGGAAAATTGGAAATATGTTCACATCATCATTCCTATAATTAAAAAACTTTTTGTTCTTCCATAAGATTCAAATTGTGTTTGAGCATGTAAAAGATATACTTTATGAAATGGGACGGGGTCAAGTTTTTTACATATATCATTTGGTGAAATAATGGTATATATTCTTTTTTCACAATCTGGATTCTCTCGATACAACCTATAGCATTCTTCAGCAACACCACCTGTATCAGTTTCATTTGTAATCGTATAATTTTTTAGATTTGTTATTAAAACTCCTGAACGTTCCCATTCTCTCAAATTTATAAAATTTCTCATAATAATAAGATATCCTATATTAGTATCTAAAAATAAATAGTCTTTATCCGAATGCTCAAAGTCACTCATTGCTTTTTTTGTACTGCCATATATATTTTTTAACATACTATTTTGTGATGTAATCCTTCTTGTTAATTGAAGAATGTTGAGATCAATCATGTTCTCATAATGTTCTATAGCTTCTATTTTTTTTTGCAAAGTATTCTTTACTTTTTGATGTAATTTTAACAGATTTTTAAACTCTCCATTCTCAACATTTTCCACAGACATATTATCTAACATTTTTATTAGTTTATATTTATTAAGTGAATTCTTTTGAACATCATCCATACATTCATTCGAAACAGTTATATACCAATCTATATAACTATCTTCTTTATGCTTTAAAGATAAATATTCACTGTAATAATCATTACTTTCTTTTTCAATTTTTTTCAGTTCTTCAGTATATATTTCCTCTTGAAGTTCTGTAAATGACATTTTCCCCATATTATTCTCTCCCCTTGTTATATTACTTTTACTTCTTAATGTACTTATTAATGATTCTCTTCTCCAATGTTTTCCCTGAATCCCGATACCATGGCAGAATCGTTCCGCAATATTCTTGTACTCTCATGGAGTATATCTCACCGCATACCATAAATACAATTAATCCAATCGCAGCAATCAGTCCTCCGTTGGCCACAATACATAATAGCAGACATGGCACAACCCAATACCAGTTATATGAGAAATGACACCATTTCACCAGCCATTCTTCACTCATCATGTCAAATCGCTTAATCTCATCCTGAGATAAAGAAGTCTTTGGAGGATTTGCAGCTGCCTTGCGTCTCATTAATTCAGCATAACCAACCGTTGGTTCGTCCGGGCTGGTATATTTCTTAACATCCTCTTGCATCTGCTTTATTCTGCGTTCTTCCTCTTCTTTCTTCCTTCGCAAACTAGGACTATTCCTATATTTAAACTCCTCATATGTGTTCCTGATTAACTGATCCATCTGCGGTGGACTTGCTGCTTGAGTACAGATTCGATTATAAATATATTTCATTTCTTCAAGCTCTATATAAGCTTTAGGTACACTGTAACGTTCATAATAATTTTGCATACTTTCTGTTTGACGTTTTGCTGATTTTATCGCATCTTTTACATATCGCACATAGTTTTCGTAATGTTCTTTATTTGTTATTATATGATCTCCGAACTGAGCAATACATTTACACTTTGCATTTGCCTCTTCAGGAGTAAAATTATTAACAATATCCTCACACTTTTTAATAAGATCGTCTGTAGAATCTGCATACTCCTTATAATTCTGTACGTCTTTAAAACTCATAATCATAAGTTTGTCTCCTCCTTCCTCCTGTGTGTGCTTTCTGATTTTAGCTTTAATTTCAAAAATATTCTGAATTTATTTTTAGGTGTAAAAAAAGATACACTATACCTGTGTATCAAATAATCACTTCTTTCAAAATATTCAATAAAAATCTAATAAAAAATTACATACTATCTCTAAACGTTCAGCACATACTTTTACTTTTGGTTGCCGTACTGGGAACCGGTGTTCTTCTCTATGACATGACTTAATAATTCTCAACATGGTATATCACGAGCGCAATACACACTACTATCTTCACGAGCGCAAAGATAAAATACATTTACTGATTATTTTCCAAGACTTTGTAAGGTACGCTTACAGCACATTTCTTCTGTAATCGCTTTAACCATAGCACCGTTGATTGGAGTTGTAAAGAAAATTTATATATTTCAGCACTTCTTCTAAAAACAGATTATAATTTTCAGTAATTATTGCCAAATGTCAATGAGGGCGTTTTTAGTTCATTTTGTTCTAGTGGATAAAATTTTATCCTCTAATTTTCTGTTGCGAACATACTTTCTGACTGTTATAATGACATATAGGTGTTGCCATAACGGTAGGCGGTTAGTCCTTCAACGGAGGGACTGTGACCCTCTGATTACATAGAAACCCGTCAGGGAATCCACTGGAAAGGAGGGCTAAGCCAATGAGTATTGTAGATTTTATTGCAGTAGTGAGCTTCGGCTTAACCTGCTTTAGTATCGGATACACATTCGGTAAGGATAATAATAAAACACAAAAATAGCCGCCCACGTCTGGTAAACTGAAGCGACTATCTTTGATTAACTAACATATACTGGGACTAACCGTCTATCGGTAACACCCTTTTTCTATGATTATATTAACACGCATTTGCGTAAATGTCAAAAATATTCTTGACTACAAAAGCTCTTAATCCTCAAAAAATTCCTTATAATCCACATTGAATAATTTCTGCAAGGCTTTAAGATCACTGGCTTTTATGTTTCTTCTGCCCGATTCAATATTTGCAAGTGTACTTCTGGACATACTGCTCCCCATTAACTGTAACTGACCTACTACATCAGCCTGTGTCATGTTCTTTTTCATCCGTATATTCTGGATATTTCTACCTATTGGAACGTCCTGTAAAATCCACTGCATAAGATATACTCCTGTGACTAATTAGTAACTTTTGTATTGAGTATATCTGGAAAACATGATATTATTGTCACTAGATAGAAACAATCGTATCAGAGAGGAATACAAAATCATGGATATTATAGATCAGCTTTACAACTCACATGTAAGTGCAGCCACACTGGACGCTCTGGACAAGTACCGTATACATAAAGATCAGGCTTTACATGGTTATCATGCTCTTAAAGAACAGCTCACAGACGCTCAGGCTGCTGCCTTGGATCAGGTCATGGACGAGAACCTTAACCTTTTGGCAGACGAATTGGAGCAGAATTTCAGAAATGGTTTCTGTCTTGGAGTGAAGATGATGTGTGAAGTGTTCGGGAAAGATGTATAAGTATGCTATAATGTATAAAAAAGCTGACCCGTCAAATCGACGGTGCAGATCAATAAGTATTGTTAAAATAACAACACCTATTTCTACGTTGCAATTTCAAAGGTCGGGAAACACGACTTTTAATTTCTAACCTGTCCCCTGAATCAGGGTAATGGTTTTATGAATTTACTCCAATTACACCAACCACAACTACGGCTTCCCCATCTTCTTCCGCTTCTCAGTGTGAGCTCTTCAACAATCCAGAGTTCGGAGATCTGAGATGTATTGAGAAAGATGGAGAACCATGGTTTGTGGGGAAAGATGCGGCTGCGGCGTTAGGATATACGGATACAGCAAAAGCAATAAGAGCGCATGTAGACGCTGAAGATAAGCAAATTATCAAGGTGGACGAAATGGCCACCTTGGATGTGAAAAGCAATTTTGGAATGACCATTATTAACGAATCCGGTCTCTACTCTCTCATCTTCGGCAGCAAGCTTGAGAAAGCCAAAGCATTCAAACACTGGGTTACATCTGAGGTATTGCCGTGTATTAGAAAACATGGTGGATATATCTCAAGTACCAAAATGATAGTCGAGATATTAAATATTCTCGCAGCAAATTCTTAAATCAGGGATCTGCTCTTTTTTCGACCTTGTAATTCGTCCTATAATCCGTTTTTATTTTTCAAGCGAACAAATCCTCGTCTTAATACTTTCAATCCCTTTACAGATCAAATACGTGCTCACAGGGCAGCTATATATGCAAGTCCCGGTGAAGATATGAATAATAGCTGCTTTCAAAATAAAAAGTAAAAAAAGGCTCATGACTTGTCCGCAAACTGTACCGCTACAGTCTCGACTTATCATGAGCCTTGAAATTCGTCTCTTTCATCTCTTTTTACTATTCTATTATTTGTCATATGTGCAAGATTTCCTCCTGTTTTTATTTTGGTTTCAATCTCGTTTTAATTTTGTTTTTCACGAACTTTTGTTCTGATTACCTTTTTGATTACCTTTCGTCTTACCAAACTTCAAAAACCTTTTAGTTTTTGGACACAAAAAAAGCTGCTGACGGGAATCGAACCCGTGACCTCCGCCTTACCAAGGCGACGCTCTACCGACTGAGCCACAGCAGCTTGTTTCGCGACGTTTGTGCCGCTCACAGTTGTTTATATTATCAGATGATTGTCATATTGTCAATACATTATTTTTATTTTTTTAAAAATTCATATTTTCATGATTATAGCACAAAAAATCCTGTGTGCTGTCGCTCACAGACACAGCACGCAGGATTCTCTTTTTACTCTTCTGTCTTTGTCTCTTCTGCTTCTGTCTCTTCTTCCGCTTCGGCCTCCGATTCATCATCTGCAGGTGTTTCCTCTTCTGCTTCTGTTGGTGCCTCTTCAGCATCCTCTGCCTCTTTGGAAACTTCTACAGTCTCAGATGCAGTCTTGTCCCAGTCCTGGAAGACTTCTTTCTCTTCTTTTTCTTCCTTCTTCTCGTCATCCTTGAAATCATCAAGATCTTCGAAATCATCCTCAAAGTCTTCTTCGCATACAGATCGTCTGGATACAAGTGCTGCGATAGCTCCTGCTGCGGCAGCGGTAAGCGCTCCTACTGCAACAAGTCCCCAATATTTATTGATCTTTGCCATAATTTGGTCTCCTTTCTTATTCTGCTCCTTATGAATATTATTTTAATACTTTTATATTCAAAAGGAAAGAGGTATTTACTCTTCTCAAAAATAGCTTTTAATTTTCCCACGGATCCTCTGCAGTGCATTATCAATGGATTTCGGTGTTTTTCCAAGGATCCGGGCAATATCCATATATCCATTTCCATCCAGATACAACTGCAGTACCCTGTTTTCCAGAGGGCTCAGGCTCTTTTTCATTTCATTTTCGAGAGCCGCCACATTTTCCCGGTCGATCAGGATCGATTCCGGATTATCATGCTCCACACAGGAATCTCTGAAGTTTTCCTCCGCCTCTCCGTCGCTTAAAGACACATACGTGTTCAGTGGCTGATGTTTCTGGCGGTTTGAACTTTTAATTGCAGTATATATCTGTCTGTCAATACATATATTTGCAAAAGACTGAAAAGACGCTTCCCTGTCTGGCTGGTAATCACGGACTGCCTTAAACAGTCCGATCATCCCCTCCTGTATCAGATCATCTGTGTCCCCACCTATCAGAAACATGGCACGGGCCTTTTTTCTGACCAGACCTTTATACTTTTCCATCAGATAATCTGCAATTGCAGATTCCCCTGCACGAAGTCTTTCGATAAGAGCTTCATCCGTCATCTCATTATATCGGCACATTTTTTCTCCGAACAGCTATGGCTGTATTTGATGTATTTATTTTGACAGTCTCTGTCTCACGATTTCAAAAGCAAGCACCCCTGCTGCTACAGAAGCGTTAAGGGAATCGATATCCCCTTTCATCGGGATCGCAGTAGTAAAATCACATTTCTCTTTTACAAGGCGGCTTACACCATTTCCCTCATTTCCGATCACAAGGCCAATAGGTCCTGTCAGATTCTGACGGTACATCACCTCTCCGTCCATATCTGCACATACGAACCAGATGCCTTTTTCTTTCAGTTCATCAATAGTCTGTCCCAGATTAGCAACCTTGGCAACCGGTGTATAATTCAGTGCGCCTGCCGACGTCTTGGCAACCGTAGCAGTCAGTCCTACTGCTCTGTGTTTGGGAATGATCACACCATGAGCACCTGCGAGATTTGCGGTACGGATGATAGCTCCCAGATTATGAGGATCCTCAATATTATCAAGAAGAATGATAAACGGAGGCTCTCCTTTATTTTCTGCTTTTTTCAGGATATCTTCCACTGTAGAATAATCATAAGCCGCAACCTGTGCGATCACACCCTGATGTGCACCTGTCTCGCTCATGGAATCCAATCGTTCCTTTGGAACAAATTTTACAATGGTATCATGTTTTCTGGCTTCTCTTGCGATGGTGCGGACCGGTCCGTCCTGACAGCCATCCAGAATAAACAGTTTATCAACACATTTACCGGAACGAAATGCCTCAAGGACCGCATTTCTTCCTTCTATCATTTCAGTCAATTTAAACTTCCTCCTTCTCAAGTCCTGCATGGACCAGCTCCAGTATCCTTGAAAAATCCTCTTTCAGGTAAAGATATCCCATCAGCGCCTCAAACCCTGTGGCACGCCGGTAATCCGCCATGGTGGCATGTTTGGCCATGGTAGCGGAATGCGCATTCCTTCCTCTTCGATATACACTTTTTTCTTCTTCTGTCAAAAGTGGTTCGAGGATCTCCATCATACCCGACTGCGCAGATGCTTTTACAAGGCTGCTAGCTTTTTTGTGGAGACGATTTACCGGACAATTCGCTTTTTTCACAAGAATAGTACGGATCACCAGCTCATAAACACCATCCCCGATATAGGCCAGCGTCAGCGGCGAATAGGTCCGAAGGTCTGCGTCTTTCAAATCAAACAGCTCTTTCAGTTTCTTTAAGCTCTCTGCCATTTCACACCTTCTCTTGTATCTTTAAGGATGATACCTTTTTTCAGGAGCTCATCTCGGATCTCATCTGCTCTCTTGAAATCCTTTGCCTTTCTTGCAGCCTGGCGCTCCTGGATCAGATCCTCGATCTCTTTGTCAAGAATCTCTTCTTTTTTCTCGATTTTCAGTCCCAGCACATCACTGAGCTTAAAAAGTTCCTCATAAAGACCACCGGCAAACTCCCTTGAGCTGTTCTCGTCTACGTTTGTGTTGGCAAATTTTACAAGCTCAAAAATTGCCGCAAGTGCATCTGCAGTATTAAAATCATCATCCATGGCAGCTTCAAATTTGGTAACAAAACCTTCTGCTTCTTTGAGAAGCGCAAGCTCTTCCTCTGTAATATTCTCTGCCGCCCCATTGTCTTTACGGTCGCTGAGCTTGCCTGCCGCCTCAAGGATACGCTCCAGAGAGTTCTTTGCTGCCTCCATCAGATCTGCGCTGAAGTTCAGCGGACTTCTGTAATGTGCGTTCAGCATAAAGAAACGGAGAACCTGAAGATCATACTGTTCACCGATCTGACGAACGGTACGGAAATTTCCGAGAGATTTGGACATCTTGCGGTTGTCGATGTTCAGGAAACCATTATGCATCCAGTATCTTGCAAAAATCTTACCATTGCAGCACTCACTCTGTGCAATCTCATTCTCATGATGCGGGAAGATCAGATCCTCACCGCCTGCATGGATATCAATCTCTTCTCCGAGATATTTCTTGGACATAACAGAGCACTCAATATGCCAGCCAGGACGTCCGTCGCACCACGGTGACGGCCAGGACGGCTCGCCCTCTTTCTTTGGTTTCCAAAGCACGAAGTCTAACGGATCTTCCTTCTGATCCTCACCGGATACCTTAAGAGAACGGAATCCTGACTGGAGATCATCCAGATTCTTATGAGAAAGCTTGCCATACTCTTTGAATTTCTTTACACGGAAATAAACGGTCCCGTCAGCTGCCGGATATGCATATCCTTTATCAATAAGAGTCTGGATCATGTCGATCATGCCCTGGATCTCCTGTGTAGCCTGGGGTGCAGTTGTAGCAGGTTTTACATTCATATCTGCCATATCCTTCTTGCACTCTTTGATATAACGGGTAGAGATTTCCTCTGCGGAAACGCCCTCTTCAATGGCCTTCTTGATGATCTTATCATCTACATCGGTAAAGTTGGATACATAATTTACTTCATATCCTTTATATTCCATATATCTGCGCACCGTATCAAAAATGATCATAGGGCGGGCATTTCCGATATGGATCAGATTGTATACCGTAGGTCCGCAGACATACATTTTTACTTTTCCTTCTTCCAGAGGTACAAATTCCTCTTTTCTGCGTGTCAGTGTGTTAAAAATCTTCATGTTACTCTTCCTCCAATTTCCCGATTCTGTACAGGGAGCAGATCGCCTGTGAGGAGATTCCCTCTCCCTGTCCTGTAAATCCAAGGCCTTCCTCTGTGGTCGCCTTGATATTCAGCTGTGATATTTTAATCCCTAGTGCTTCTGCGATATTTTCTCTCATCGTCGGAATATGTGGTGCCATCTTCGGTTTCTGAGCGATGATGGTGGCATCGATATTTCCGATCGCATAGTCATTCTCCTTCAGTAATCCGGCAACATGCACCAGAAGTTTCACACTGGAGATTCCCTTATATGCAGGGTCTGTATCCGGAAAATGCTTTCCGATATCTCCAAGAGCCGCAGCTCCCAGAAGTGCATCCATGATCGCATGGATCAGAACATCTGCATCCGAATGGCCCAAAAGACCTTTTTCCCAGGGAATATCAACACCACCAAGGATCAGTTTCCTGCCCTCTGTCAGTTTATGTACATCATATCCCATTCCTACTCTCATCAAACCGTTCATCACTGCCTTTCCTGAAATTTATGTCAAGTCAAAAGAACCTTTTATGAGCTGTTCCTGCTCAGTATGTGAGCATCTTCCGAAGTCTCAGAAGGCTCAGCCTTCTTCTTGTATACGGTGCAAGTCTGAGACTCTCCTCGATCGCTTTTCCCGGCAGTCCGATATCCCGGACTCTGCTCACGCAGCCAACGATACTCATCATCTCCTGCATATCTGTAACTGCAGGAAGAAGATCTATGATCTTAAGGATTTCCGGAAGTGCACCGGAAAGTGTTTCTGTGCTTACATCGTCCAGAAGTTCCGGGGTGTTTTCTTTTTCAAGTGCTCCAAGAATCCCTTTTCTGCCGAAGGTCTCCTGCAGGAGTTCTGTGTCTCCGTCTGTAAAGGCATGCACTCTGCAGGCTCCTCTTCGGATAGCATCTGCAAGCTTTTTATATTCCAGAAGGACCAGCATGGTTGCTGCAGAAACCTTCTCCCCGTGAAGAGCATCCAGGTGACCATTGACCACTTCCATATCCCAGAGGTGGACCATATGGTGCTCCGCCCCGGATGCCGGTCTGGAGTTTCCTGTCATCTGCATGGCCAGTCCGGAAAGGATCAGCGCATACATCAGCTTTTCACATGCATCTTTCTCTCCTGCTGCAATTTCTTTCAGATTATCCTTAACAGTCCGGATCGCTTTTGTTTCCAGGTCTGCCACCGCTGTACAATAGTATTCATCCATAAGAATACTTGCTATCTTCCAGTCTGCCAGCGCAATGTATTTTCCCAGAATATCCGACACCCCGGCTGCTGTAAGCCTTGCAGGCGCCTTAGCAAAAATATCCGTATCCGCAAAAACAAAAAGTGGCGCAGATGCCTGAAATACTTTTTTTACACCATTCCAGGTCATGTCTGCTACTGTGGAAGTAAATCCGTCTGAACTGGCTGCGGTGGGCACAGAGACAAAAGGGATCCGGTACTGATGGGCGACAAAACGGCTGAGATCATGGATCGTCCCCGCTCCAACTGCAAGAACAAGATCGATGTCCTCTTCCATATAATTCTCCACGATCTCCACGGCACGCTCATCTGCCTCAAGACCTTCAGCATCCAGGATCAGTACCTGACACCGGTCGTAGATATCCTCCATCAGTTCCTCTGTAGCTTTGTAACTGTTCGTGTCACAGATCAGAAGCGGGGAAATACATTCTTTCAGATCACCGTCTGACATTTCCTTTTCCAGTTTCCCGATAGCTCCTGATTCAATTACAATTTCTCTAACGTCTATGTGGTGCTCCCTCCCGCAGCTGCAAGGTCGGGCAAAATCGTCCGCATCGACTCGCATGTACTTATGTCCTCCTGACTTCTTTTAATGATTCACAGCGTATTTCTCTGTCCGCTGAATGATACAATATTACAGTTTGGTATTATACAGGATTTTTTTTTATTACGCAATGATAGAGTTCAACTTGTTTCATCATATAGCAAAAATCCTTTATTTTCAAGGATTTCCGGTGTTTCTACGCCAAACAATGTTTCGCCTGGTTGCGTCTATTTTCTTTTGTTTGTCACAAAAATTGTCATAATAAAAAGCCACTCACAATAAAGGGAAGTGGCTCTGATTATTACATTACATTTTCAAGCTTTTTCAATTCATTCTGTACTCTTGCTCTTCTGCATCCTTCCCCTCCGCTTATTTCCATTCAGCGTCTGCTTCACTTAAAGTCTTTAATTGCCCAAAAAACTCTTTTGCAGCATCCAGACCTACAACCCCACTGTCTGTCAAACAGATATTCGCAATCCGCTTCGCTACTTGCTCATAACCGAATAACATCATAAAAAAAGCACCGTCTCACAGACAGTGCACCTCATTTCATGCAACTGGCTGCCATTTTACAGGCCCTATAGCTTTGCGTCCCAGACTTTCATCTGGTTTGCCGATCATCCTTATTAAGCTTTTATACGTATCCCAAAAAACTGGTTTTATTATACTACAGCGCTCTACTTTACACAAGAAAAAGCATTACCGTTTTAACGCTTGAAAACACAAAAAAAGAGATTGCTCCAAAACAGAGAAAAATACTTTATCCCCACGAAAAAAAAATCCCCGCTGTCTGACTGAAATCAGACAACAGGGATTTTTTATCAGATCATCCGATCGCTGCGATCACTTCTACCTCGCAGAGAACGTTCTTTGGCAGTGTCTTGACTGCAACACAGGAACGTGCAGGTTTATTTACGAAATATTTGGCATATACTTCATTAAATGCCGCAAAATCGTTCATATCTGCAAGGAAGCATACTGTCTTGATCGCATTCTCATAGCTGGAACCGGCAGCTTCCAGAACTGCTCCGAGATTCTTCATAACACGGTCAGCCTGCTCCTCGATGGTTGTGCCAACTACCTCTCCAGTTGCCGGATCCACCGGGATCTGACCGGATGTGTAAAGTGTATCTCCATGGATGATAGCCTGGGAGTATGGTCCGATTGCTGCAGGTGCTTTGTCTGTATGTACTGTCTTCATAATAGAATTCCCCTTTCATGAACATTTCGGATACTTCTCTGGCGGAAATATCCATCAGGATCTTGCTCAGCTGTTTTTTATTCTAACTCACAGATCACCCCTGGTCAAGGTCCATATTCAGATAATTATAAACAATACCGGAAATATCCCGGATATGCGAAACTGCATCCCCAGGTTTACAGTCTTCTGACATCACACAGAGGATATATGTAGTCTTTTCTCCATATACAATGGCGATATCATGCTGGTCCGTATCCGTTTCTCCAGTCTTATTTGCAATTTCCACGGACACAGATATCCCGCTGGGGATCTTAGTAGTAACCTGCTGGTTCAGAAGCAGGTTCAGCATAGCCTCCGAAGCTTCTTTCGATACACATTCTCCTTTATAGATCCGGGAAAGAAGCTCTGCGCAGTCTTTTACGGAAGTGGTGTTCCTGCCACCAAGGCCGACGTCCTTTGAAGAGGACGGGCTTAAGATGTGCTGTACGGAAGTATCTGCAAATTTCTGTTCCGCAAGAAATCCATTTACAGCCTGTGCTCCGTCCTTAAAAACACCCGATGCTGTCTGCAGACGTACCAGCTCATTAAAGGATTCATTGTCACTGACTGTGATCATATTCCAGAGAAGGTCATTGACCTTTGTGGATACGGACGGATCTGTAACATCTTTTTTCATTTTTGCCGCTTCGTTCTGAAGGACTGCATCCATGTTGGCATAGGTCTGGGCCATGACAAACACTTTGATCAGACTGGCTGAGTACAGTGATTGACTGTTCTGTTCAAACTCCTGATCACTGGTCAGATCCTTTACATAAACGCTCCATGTACCCTCATAGGTTCCAAGAAGATCCGCAAGCCGTTTCTCAAGGCCATCCATTCCCAGATCTTTCGTCTCGACTTTTCCGGATTTATCCACGGAAAATCCCTCCGGAGTCTCTCCCTCTTCCTGGAGCAGAACGCCGTTTTCTCCGCCAAAATAATAATATCCGTCAAACATCTGTCCTGCAGCATTCATTTCCAGATAATGGATACCTGGATCTGTGACCATTTTTCCATATTCATCAAAATAATACAGCCCGTTGTACGTTGTTTTGTCCACCACCAGATCATCCATATAACGTACCTGTGGAGAGGCGCTGAGTTTTCCCAGATTGTTTACCATATAACAGCCGTCAAAAGAAACTTCCTCACCGCTGCCGTCTTTTGCCAGAGCCTTCAGATCGGTGATCTGGACCATATGCGAGTTTCCCGCTGTAAATTTACCGCTTTCGTCGTGATAATAATATCCATCAAAAACCGTTCCGTCGATCTCAAAATGATCAAAATAATACACTGCCGGAGTATTTTCTTTGGTTCCATCTTCATTCAGGCAGTAAAAGCCATTGCTTTTCAGAATATATTTCCCGCTTTCACCGGGAATTGGAAGTATCTGGGACTCCTCCGTAACAGAACCAAGGCTTCCCTGTGCCGTCTGCTGCACTGTTGTCGCAAAAACCGGCTGTGCGAGCATCACTGTGCTCAGACAAAATGCCAATGCTTTATATATTTTTTTTCGTCTCATATACTTCTTTCACTTTTCTTATGATCCTATTTTACAGTTTCTTGTCCTGATCCGACATCCACACATTCCTCCAGTGATTTTCCAGATAAAGACTCTATAAGTATATCGGATTTCTCCGTTCTGTCAAGTAAACCTCTTCCAGAACGTCTCCACTGCACCTTCTACCGTATCCAGCCTGCAGCCTGTACGGTCCTGCCATTCCCTGGGAAAGATTTCCTGGTAATCCCGATCCCAGAAGCGGTCATCCAGAAGCAATATCACGCCTTTATCCTCTTTTGTGCGGATCACGCGCCCGGCGGCCTGAAGCACCTTGTTCATACCCGGATAGCGATATGCATAATCAAAACCACAGTGATTCTTTTTATCGTAATACTCTTTCAGGATCTCACGCTGACTGCCGATCTGGGGAAGTCCGGTTCCTACGATCACTGCCCCGATCAGACTTTCCCCTGTCAGATCAACACCCTCAGAAAAAATCCCTCCAAGGACACAGAACCCTACCAGGGTACCTTCCCGTTCCTGAAATTCCTCCAAAAATCCTTCCCGTTCCTGTTCTGTCATATCCGGCGTCTGACACACGCAGCGCACCCAGTCTACGGAAAATTCTTCCTCATAAACCTGCAGTACGTCTTCCATAAGACGATACGACGGAAAAAACACCATATAATTTCCCTGCCTCTGCCAGACACATCTGGCAATATATCCGGCGATCTTCCGGTATTCTGCACGATTTCTCCGGGTATACCGGCTGCTTACGTCGCTGCCGATAAGAATCCTGCGGTTTTCTTTTGGGAAAGGAGACTGCACATAAATCCCATAGGCATCACGTTCTGTTGTCAAAAGCTCCCGGTAATAGAGCATGGGAAACATTGTAGCTGAAAAGAAAATAGCACTTTTCCCTTTTTTCAGGTATTCTCCCAGATTTTCTGCCGGGTTCACACAGAACAACCTCAGACGAAATCCTTCTTCTGCGCTGTTTTCGGTATATACTACATAATTTTCATCTACCAGCTCTGAAACATTTAAAAAATCACGCACTATAAAATAAAATTCCAGTATTTCCCTGCGTAGTTCTTCTTCCAGTTCTTTTTCCTCCAGTATTTCTTCCAGTTCACCTGATATCGTGAGAAATGTGATCGGCAGTACTCCGGGATTGGGAAGCACCTGATACCCTTTTCCTGTTTCCGCAAGATTCTCTTCCAGTTCCATCATCTGGCGATTTGCTTTATCCAGTGTTCTGGCCAGTTTTGAAAATCTCTTTCTTATCTTCTTTCGAAGTGCTACCAGACTCTGACGGGAAATACCGGCACTGTACATCTCTCTGCCACGTTCTACCAGATTATGTGCCTCATCGATCAGAAAAATATAATCCCCGGAAATATTTTCCCCGAAAAAACGTTTCAGATGAACATTGGGATCAAACACGTAATTATAATCACAGATGATCCCGTCTACCCAGATTGAAAGATCCAGACACATTTCAAAAGGGCACACCTGCCATTTTTCTGCATGAGCACGGATCACTTCTCTGGAATATACCTCTTCAGTGGTCCAGAGCTCATAAACCGCATCATTTACCCGGTCAAAATGCCCCTTTGCATAAGGACATTTCTCCGGTGTACATTCCGGAATATCCTGAAAACACAGCTTTTCCTTTGCCGTGATCGCCGTTACCTTGAATTTCAGACCTTTTTCCCGCAGGATGTGAAATGCCTCCTGCGCCACAGTTCCTGTGATGGTTTTTGCGGTAAGATAAAAAAGTGTTTCACCTTTTCCCTCACCGATGGCGCGCACGGACGGAAAAATGGCAGACATGGTTTTTCCCACACCGGTAGGCGCTTGAACAAATAAGGTCTTCCCGCTGGAAACCGTATGGTACACACCACTAACGATATCCCGCTGCCCTTCTCTGTATGGAAACGGAAACTGCAGATCCTTCATGGATGCATTTCTCTCTTTTTTCCAGTTAAGAGAATATGCGATCCATTTGTGATAGGCATCCAGAAGCTTCTGATACCAGCCTTTAAGCTCCTCTATGGAAAAATCCTCACGAAATCTCCTGGTTTCCTCCGTCTCAAGATGAGCGTAGGTCATCTGAATGTGGATTTCAGAAATCCTTTCTTTTTCTCCCCAGATCAGTCCGTAACACATGGCCTGGGCACGGTGGACAGGTATTGGCATGTCCATTGCCTGGACATTTCCGTAAGTCCCCTTGATCTCATCAATATAAACGGCTCCGTCCTCTGTAAAGATCCCATCTGCACGGCCCTCGACCTTAATGACCACATCGTCGTATTCACTTTCTTTTTTCAGAGAAACCTCTGCCTGATAATCGCCCTTCATACTCCGCTGTATCTTGCGGTGAAGCCTTCCGCCTTTTAACATGGCTTCCTTATCTCCGGATGTCCCACTGCTGTTATCCAGATCTCCGCTCCTCAGTATAAATTCCACAAGATTTCTGACAGAAATCCGCACTCTTGGTTTTTCCATATTTTCACTCCCGGCAGCTACCGGAATTCCAGTCCGGCAGCTATTCTTTTTCCATGCTATACCAGGATTATACCATAAAATATGATCCGAAAGCTTCCCATAATAAAAAGGACGCATGTTCTGCTTTTCTTCTCATGAACTGCGCCCTTTTATCACCGTTTTTCTTTATTCATATTTCTCAACCTGCTGCATACTTGGAAAGAACACGATTAAAATCCTCATCTTCTCCGTAACACTTTACTGTCAGAGTCTTTGTCAGATCCAGACTCAAAAGTCCGAGGATCGACTTTGCATCAATGATAATACGGTTATAAAATACATCAATATCAAAATTACATCTGCTGGCTGCACTGACAAACTCCTGTGCACTTTTTTCATCCAGTTTGATCTGTTTCTCCATAGCTGACCGCCTGCCTTTCTGATTTTTTCATATTTCAGTTTTACACAAAAGTTAAGTTTTTGTCAATACTGTTTATTTCATATCAAACTTTTTTCGACACAATGTACAATATCTTTGTCTTTCCTTTGGAAATCCTGTTGAATTTGATTGTATTATTTTTAGATAAATCTTGGATTTTTTCCAAAAAAATCCGCCGCAGGACGGTATGTTACACGTACTGCGGCGGTTTTAAATAAATCGGATATTCGGAATCCGTTTCCGGATTTATATAAATCGGATATTCGGAATCCGCTTCGCTACTTCCTCATAAACAAAATCCGTTTCCGGATTTTGTTTATATCCGTGTCAGAACAAAAATATCGTAGATTGCTCTGACTGCTTTTTCGAAATCACGATTCTCTACACCGATGATGATATTCAGTTCACTGGAACCCTGGTCGATCATTTTTACGTTTACATTTGCATGGGCAAGAGCAGAGAAGATCCTTCCTGCAGTGCCTCTCTGGGATTTCATTCCACGACCAACAACTGCGATCAGTGCAAGGTCAGATTCCATCTCCACAAAATCAGGCTGCACCAGACGGTGGATACCTGCGATAACCTGCTGCTCTTTCTCCTCAAATTCGTCCTGATGAACATATACAGTCATGGTATCGATTCCGGATGGTACATGCTCAAAGCTGATCCCCTGATCTTCAAATACCTGAAGTACCTTGCGTCCGAACCCAATCTCACTGTTCATCATGGATTTCTCGATATTAATAGAGCAGAAACCTTTCTTTCCGGCGATACCGGTAATAGTGAATTTCGGCTTCTTACAGGTGCTCTCTACGATCAGAGTACCTTTATCCTCCGGGCTGTTTGTGTTACGGATATTGATCGGAATTCCCTCTTTACGAACCGGGAAAATGGCATCCTCATGAAGAACAGTAGCTCCCATGTAGGAAAGCTCACGAAGCTCTCTGTATGTGATCGCCTCGATAGGCTCCGGATTGTGAACGATACGCGGATCTGTTACAAGAAAACCGGAAACGTCCGTCCAGTTCTCATAAATATCTGCATGGATAGCCTTTGCAACCAGGGAACCTGTCACATCAGAACCACCTCTGGAAAATGTCTTTACTGTGCCATCTGCACATGCGCCGTAAAATCCCGGAATAACCGCATGCTGGGATTTGCTGAGTTTTTTGGAAAGGAGTTTATTGGTCTCCTCCGCTTCCAGATTACCAGCTTTATCAAAACGGATCACAGAAGCTGCATCCACAAAATCATATCCAAGATATGCAGCCATGATCTTACCATTGAGGAACTCTCCTCTGGATGCCGCATACTGGATTCCTGCCTGTGCACGGAAATCCTCATCGATCTTCTTGAACTCCTCCTCAAGAGAAAGGCTCAGTCCGAGTCCCTTAATGATCTCATAATATCGCGCCTTAATCGCATTGATCTTCTCAGTGATATCCTCCCCTTTGGATGCTGCGTCATAACATCCATAAAGCATATCCGTCACTTTGATATCCTCGTCAAATCTCTTTCCCGGAGCTGACGGAACTACATAACGGCGGCTCTCATCACTGCGGATGATATCGCCCACTTTCTGGAACTGCTCCGCATTTGCAAGAGAACTTCCACCGAATTTTACAACTTTTTTCATGATAACACCTCTCACCTGTAATTTCGACTTCCAGCGCCGCCTTTTCACCATTCACTGCAACGCTTTACCACAGAAACCTACGGCTATTTTATTGAATAATTTGTAATTTTGCAAGCCTTTCCGTAACATTTCTGCAAAAAAAGTCAAATTATACAAGAGAAAAGTATCTCCTGACCTGTTTCTTATGCACAGTACTGCTTCAGAATATTCTCGAGAGCTGCAGCGCTGCTTGTGTGACAGCGGCATACCGGAATGGATTTTTTCTTTGCTTCTTCTACTGCGCAGTTTACCATTTTGTGGGAAACGGTACTGGTGAACAGGATCATCAGATCCGGCACCCCGATCTTTTTCTTCATGGCTCCTTTTTCCTTGGCAAAAACTTTCGCCTTGCATCCGAAGCCTTTGCAGATATCCTCATACTGACATACCATTCTTTCATTACCGCCTACAATTACAACGCTCATAATTCACTCTCCTTTGATCTCTGAACTTTTATATGACTGTTTCAAGGTTATTTTAAACTAACTTTACTTTTAAAATATTGAGTTAGCACTTGCTAACTCATTTATTATAATACCATCTCACAAAAAGTTTGTCAAAGGTAATTTTAAATTCTGTCTGATTTTTTATATCCTGTGATCTCACATACTGTAAGTATGCCGTTTTTTACCTGAAAATGAACATCCATTCCTGCAAAAGGCATTCCGTATATCCTCTCCGGATCTTTCTGGTAGGCAGGCCTCGGATCCTCTCTGAGCACGCCTTCCAACGCAGTAAGCTTATCCTCCGGAATCCTTGCCTTCCATTCTTCCGGGATCTCTACCTGCAGAAAATGCTGCTCCACCTTCGTCGCAAAGCCGCCCAGCGCTTCCGGATGGCAGTCTGCCACAGGCAGATATGGCTTGATATCATAGATGGGGGTTCCGTCCATCAGGTCCGCACCGGATACGATCAGTACAGGAGCTTCTTTGCTTTCCAGATCGATTTTTTCAAGCTTCACACAGGATAAGCCTACAGGATTGGGACGGAAGGGCGATCTGGTGGCAAATACGCCCATCCTTTCATTTCCGCCCAGGCGTGGCGGACGTACTGTAGGGGACCAGTTCTCACGGATCGACTGTGAAAACTCCCACAGCAGCCAGATATGCGAAAAATCTTCCAGTCCTTTTACCGCTTCCCGTACCCGGTATTCCGGTTCAAAAACAATACAGGCTGTCAGTTCTTCCACTCGACCGCTCTGACGCGGGATTCCGAATTTTGTCGGAAAATCACTTCTGATCCTTGCGATTATCTTCATATCCCTATTCTCCCTTTCACTTGCCAGATATACACCTCGTGCGCCTGTTACATAATTCTGCTTTCAATGACTGTCATGTCATTTCCGTCAGATCCTCTTGTAGGCAGCACAGTTTTTTTGCCGCTTGGCCTGATAGAGAAGCCTGTCCGCTTCCATCACTCCATCTCTGACCTTACAGCTTCCATATACACCTCCCACGCTCATGGAAAGCCGGATTTCTTTGTATTCCGGCACATCTGCCATTGCGATCTCTTCCCGGATATCTTCCAGCTTCTGCTGAAATACCTTTTCCGGGATTTCTTCAAACATCAGAAGAAATTCGTCTCCTCCATAACGCAGTACCACGTCATCTGCCCGCACATGCTCAAAGATCGTTCTGACAATGGTACAAAGCGCCGCATCTCCAGCTACATGGCCATAGCTGTCATTGATCTGTTTAAAATTGTCCACGTCGATCATAGCTATAGCCCCCATCTTATCCAGGGATTTCAGCTGTTCCTCAAAATATCTCCGGTTTCTGGCACCAGTCAACGGATCTTCATATAATTCCCGGTTGAATCTGCTGATCTTATCGATCAGAGATCCGCTTCCATAAGCTCCCAGAAAGATCTTATCCGTCATTTTAAAGACCATTTCCATGACAAGAGGTGTCCCGTCTATAACCACATATTTGGCGATTACCTGATAAATGTCATCATTGACGAACTCAAATTTCGTCATTTTGTTTTTACGGGCAAAAACTTTGGCAGAAATACAGTTCTCACATCTTCTGCCTTTATTCCACACTGCAAAGCATTTATGTTCTACTTCATAAGAGCAATCGTCTGAGCCAATATTTACCGGAGCTGTACGGCTGACATCCACCAGTCTTACAATGTCGAAAACCGTCTTCAGCATTTCTATTTCCATATTTACTTCCCGGGCAGTCATAAATACACCCTTATCTTTATCCATAGTATTATCCTGCGTTTCTGAAATGTTATATACATTCATGATAACACATTGCGCATCAATTCACAATTGTATTTCATCGTCGTTTATGCTATTGTATAGTGTATAAGAAGTAATATTTTTATCAGGAGGTTTCATATGGCACAGAGACGTACAAAGATAGAAGTACTCAATGAGAAAATTTCCAAAGTAGATTCCAAGATTGCTGCCTGCACCGAAAAGATCGCAGCGCTGGAGGATGAAAAAACTGCACTGGCAGCTCAGCTGGATGAGATCCGCAAAGCTGAAAAAAAGGCAAAGGAAGCTGCCGAACTGAAACGTCTGCTCAAGCTGATGCAAAAAAAAGACATTTCCGTAGAAGATCTGGAAGCCATGATCTCCAGGGAAGCCTGAAACAGATCCTCAGCAAACAAAAAAACCGGTTTACGAAGAATTTTTTCTTCCAAACCGGTTTTTTTTGCGATCTTTCTATGATACGATCTGTATATTTCTGCAATCTTTATATTCTTTGGAACAGCTTTCCGTCAGGATCACCGCTCCGTCAAATGAAAAGAATGTCACCGCACTGATCTGTCCGAATTTGGAGCTGTCAGACACCACGTACTTTTCCAGACACTGCTCCATGGCGGTTCGCTTTACCAGCGCCTCATTGGATTCCGGCGTGGTAAAGCCTTCTCTCTGAGTCATCCCGTTGGTCCCGAAAAAGCCCTTTGTAAAATGATAATTCTTCAGCATCTGCATGGCCTGACTTCCGATCACAGCTTCCGTAGATCCCTTCAGTTCTCCGCCGATCAGCAGCACACGGACTCCCATCTGAGCCAGAGCCCTGGCATGGGAAACACCATTGGTGACAAAAGTCGCCCTGGAGCCTTCCAGATGCTCCAGCATATATCCGGTAGTCGTTCCCGCATCCAGATACACAAAATCTTCCGGACGGATCAGAGCTGCCGCATAGACTGCGATCTTCTTTTTTTCTTCAATATTCAGCTCAACTTTCTGGGCTACGGTAGGCTCATAGGCATTGACAGTATGTTCCAGTGCCACCGCACCGCCAAAAACCCTGGTCAGCTTCCCCGCCTTGTAAAGCGCCGTGATGTCTCTGCGGACCGTAGATTCCGATGCATTCAGGATATCTTTCAGTTCTGTTACCGTAACACTATTTTTTTCTCTGAGAAGGCCGAGTATGATCTCGTATCTCTGCTCCGTCAGCATTCCTTTTCCTCCTTCAAAAAAGACATCCCGATCGACCGGACCGGGATGCCTTCTGTTCACTCATTCTGAGATTACAGGTTCTCCTGCATGAATTTGCTTACTGCCTCGTATGCTGCATCCTCATCTGCACCATCGAATGTAAAGGTAACCTCATGTCCCTTCTTTACGCCAAGTCCCATAAGTGCAAGAAGCTTTCTGCACTCTACAATCTTGCCGTCCTTCTCGATAGTGATCTTGGACTCGAAACCTTTTACAAGCTTCACAAGCTCTCCGGCCGGACGTGCATGGATTCCTTCGTTATCTGTTACTACATACTTGAATTCTTTCATTTCTTTATCCTCCAGTTTTCATTTTAATTTAAAAAAATTTAAGCAACTTTTTTCTTCAGTACCCCGAGAAGTACAGCTGAGATCAGAGTTCCCACAACCAGTGCGACCAGATACATCATTGCATTACCTACAACCGGGAATACGAAGATTCCGCCATGTGGTGCCATCAGTGTACAGTTGAAGAACATGGAGATTGCACCGGCTGCTGCGGAACCGACGATACAGGACGGAAGTACATGGACCGGGTCAGATGCCGCAAAAGGAATCGCACCTTCTGTGATAAATGCAAGTCCCATAATAAAATTGGTCGGTCCTGCCTCACGTTCTTCTTTTGTAAATTTGTCTTTAAACAGCAGGGATGCGAGTGCGATGGCACACGGAGGAGTCATACCTCCCACCATAACTGCTGCCATAATGTCATAGTTGCCTGCCGCAATAGCTGCTGTACCAAATACATATGCTGCTTTGTTGAACGGGCCGCCCATATCAATGGCCATCATACCACCAAGAACCAACCCTAAAATTACTTTACTTGAATTTCCCATGCCTGTCAAGGCATTATTTAATCCTGTATTGATACCGCCCATGATCGGCTCTACAACGAAGGTCATACAGAGTCCCATAAGAAGTACACCAACAACCGGATAGATCAGTACAGGCGCTATTTTTTCCAGTGCTTCCGGAAGCTTATCACAAACCTTACGAAGTCCAAGGATCAGATATCCTGCAAGGAAGCCTGCAAGAAGTGCTCCGAGGAAACCAGATTTTCCGTTTGCCGCGATCATACCGCCCACAAGTCCAACTGCAAGTGCCGGTCTGTCACCGATGGCCATTGCAATAAATCCGGCCAGGATCGGAAGCATGAAACCAAATGCGGTTCCACCAATGTTTTTCAGAACAGCCGCTACCGGTGTGATGGTACCAAAGTTTGCTCTCTGGTCTGCAGGAAGGGAACTCAAATCTACACTTAAACCATCGATCAGGAATGCAAGAGCGATCAGAATACCACCGCCTACAACCAGTGGAAGCATATGAGATACCCCGTTCATCAGCTGCATATAGATCTTGTGGCCTGCTCCGCCGCCTGCTTTTGCATTTGAGGAAGAGCTCTGACTGCCTACTGCTGCATGATATACCGGAACATCTCCGGAAATCGCACGTTCAACAAGCTGGTCCGCTTTGCTGATTCCATCTGAAACCTGACATTCGATGACTTTCTTTCCATCGAAACGATCCATGGGAACCTTGGCATCTGCAGCTACAATGATGCAGTCTGCCTCCCGGATCTCCTGATCCGTAAGTACATTTTTTGCTCCACCGGAGCCTCGTGTCTCTATTTTAATGAAACAGTCTTTCGCCTTTGCTGCTTTTTCCAGTCCCTCTGCTGCCATGTAGGTGTGGGCAATACCTGTGGGGCAGGAGGTAACTGCCAGCAGTTTAGCTCTGGCTCCTTCGGAACTTCCTGTATCTGCCAGTCTTTCATCAATATCTTTTTTCTCCTCATCGGCCTTGTCGATGATCTCCATAAATTCATCTACAGAACCTGCATTACGTAAGGATTCTGTAAAATTATCATCCATCAGCATTACGGAAAGCTTGCTGAGTACATCCAGATGAATGTTATCTTCTGTATTCGGTGCTGCGATCAGGAAAAGAAGGGTAACCGGCTCATCATCCAGTGCCTCAAATTCCACGCCGTTTTTTACTACCATGGCAGCAAGTCCCGGTTTCTTTACCGCATCACATTTTCCATGAGGAATAGCGATTCCCTCACCGATTCCTGTCGTACTTTCTTCCTCTCTTAAATACACCTGTTTCCGATAAGCTTCCCTGTCGCTGATCTTTTCACTTTTTACCATAAGGTCTACGGCCATGTCCAGAGCTTCAGATTTCGTCTTCGGTGCAGCATCCAGTGATATGCTTCGTTTGTCAAGCAGATCTGTGATTCTCATCTTCCCTTCTCCTTTCTTCTTTACCCCTCTGTTACCTGTTCATATACTGCCTGAACTTCTTCCCTTGTGGCAAGATTTTCAGAAAATGCACTTGCGCTTCCTGCGGAAATTCCCATATGGAATGCATATTCGTGATCCTGTTTTTCCATCCAGCCTGCCATAAAGCCTGCTACCATGGAATCTCCGGCTCCTACTCCGTTTACCAGTGTTCCTTTCGGTGCCGGTTTCTCAAATACCTGACCGTCTTCCGCTACCAGGACAGCTCCCTCTCCGGCCATTGAGATTAGCACATTTCTGGCTCCTTTTTCCTGGAGCTTCTTTCCGTAAGGGATCACATCCTGACGGGTCTTAAGCTCTACACCGAAGATTTCTCCAAGCTCATGGTTATTGGGCTTCACCAGGAACGGATGATACTTTAGGACATTCACAAGAAGATCTCTCGTTGCATCCACAACGATCATCACGCCTTTTCCATCCAGTCTCGCCATGATCTTCTCATACATATCATCCGGCATAGATGAAGGAATACTTCCTGCCAGAAAAAGCACATCTCCCTCTTTCAGTGTGTCAAGCTTCTTCATCAGCTCCTGAACCTTTTCAGCGCTGATCTCCGGTCCCATTCCGTTGATCTCAGTTCCATCAATAGATTTCAGCTTCAGGTTGATCCTTGAAACGCCTTCCGGGATCCTGATAAAATCAGATCTCACTCCCATCTCCTCAAGCTTTCTTACAATCTCATCTCCGACGAATCCTGCCATGAAACCAAGTGCTGTATTCTCGATTCCAAGATTCATCAGCACGGTGGAAACGTTGATTCCCTTTCCGCCCGGAAGCATCAGCTCAGAGCTTGTTCGGTTGGTAAGTCCGAGTTTAAAATCCTCCACGGAAACGATATAGTCCAGAGACGGATTAAAAGTAACTGTGCAGATCATTTTTTCTCCTCCCATATCTTTTATCCTGCGGTTTTTGACCGCTTTTTGTTGTTTTTCATTTGTTGAGCTCAGTATACTTCCAAATTCATTCAAAGTCAATCAAATTATTTCGCAAAATTCATGAACGTTTTTGGTTGAGTTTGCACAAAAAACGTGCATCAACCTTAGCTCTCCCTGGTTAATGCACGTTTATCCCTGACTGTATTGGTCACTTTCATTCAAATTCCATCACCTTTCCTGAATGTGATAGTTTCGCAATAACATTTATCTGATTTGTTTCTTATTCGCAGTATCTCTGACCATCTTCCGATATCTTCTCATCAGCTCCCTTGTCACTTTGTCTTCCTCAAACTGGATTCCTCCGATCTGACGCACCGGCATGATTCCCATCAGGGAATTGGTGACAAAACATTCCTCATACCATTTAAGATCCTGAACATAGATATAGGTTTCTTCCACCTCTTCCGTGTCACAGAGATATTCACGGAGGATTCCCGGGAGAAGTCCGCAGCTGACTTTTGGTGTATAGATCATGCCATTTCGCACAAAGAATACATTACTTACTGTCCCTTCCGATATCTGTTTCTTTGTATTCAGAAACAACCGTTCATCCATTCCTGCTGCTGTAGCATTACGTTTTTCCAGGATACAATCTCCGTAATTCATGGTTTTGTGATATACAAGAGGTGATGTTTCATTTCGTTTTACCTTGCTGACATCCATGATAAAGCCTTTTTCATAATTCTCCGGCGTATAATGATTGGCACGAAGAGAATACACTACATTTTCCTTTGTAAGCATAAGCTTCAGCGCACAGTGTTCCAGTCCGTCAAATTCTTTCTGCACCTCCGGGCGTTTTTTTTGTTCTTCCAGATATTCTTCGATCCTCCCGGCTGTGCTCCCACGCACTGCCGGATCACCCAGCTTCAGGAAATCTGCCGCTCGTTCCAGTCTTTTCAGATGCTTTTCCAGAAGTATGGGGGTTCCCTTTTCTATTCCTATGGTCTCAAATGCTCCCAGACCGAACTGAAAACATTCGTCTAAGGTTATGTTGTTCATTTCCTTTGACCTCCTTATGAAGTGTCCCTGTCAAATCTTCCGATCTGTCCACAGAGCCTTTCACTTTTACCGTTCTGTATGTTTCTCTACTGCAGTGCATCCAGGATCGCTTTCGCCTTCTGCAGAGTCTCCTCATACTCAAATTCCAGATCTGACTCTGCTGTGATCCCGCCGCCAACGCCAAGGTGATATTTTCCGTTTTTATGAAGAGCTGTACGGATCACGATGTTGAAATCACAGCTTCCGTCCAGTGTCAGGTAGCCGATAGAGCCTGTATAAAGATTTCTCTTTCCGTGTTCCAGCTCGTCAATGATCTCCATGGCACGGTATTTCGGCGCACCGGTAATAGAACCGCCGGGGAATGCAGCCTTCAGAAGATCCATAACATTTTTTCCGTCTTCCAGTTTTCCTTCAATATCCGATACCAGATGAAAAACCGTAGCGTATGCTTCCACTGTAAAAAGCTCGGTTACCTTCACGCTTCCCGGTGTACACACCCGGTTCAGATCATTTCGCTCCAGGTCTACGATCATAAGAAGTTCACTCTTATCTTTTCCGGAATCCTGAAGCTCCCGACGGAGCATTTCATCTTCCTCAGATGTTACGCCACGTTTTCTTGTTCCCTTTATAGGACGGGTATTTACATGACGGTCTTTCATCTTCAGAAAACGTTCCGGAGATGCACAGACGATCTGATAATCTCCGAAATCCAGATATCCGCCGAAAGGAGACGGATTATTTTTCCGAAGATCATAAAAAACATCCAGAGGTGGTTTTTCGCTTTCAATGGTCAGCTGCTGCGTCATATTGGCAATATAGATATCGCCCTCTATAATATAGCGGATCATCCGGTCTACTGCCTGTTTGTATTCTTCTTTCTCAAAGTTGGGATGAACCTGGATCCTGAATTTCTCACGGTGAGAATTTTCCGTGACCATCCTGTTTCCGGATTCCTTTTTTTCCCCTGTTTCCGATCCTTCCTGTTTCCCCGCCTCTGTAAATTCCCGGATTGCTTTTTCCATCGCTCCAATTTCTGCTGCAGCGTCTGCACTGATTCCGTTTGACACAAGATAGGTTCTTTTTTCCTGACAGTCTTCTATGATAAAACAGTCATAAAACGTCAGAACTGCCTCCGGAACAGTCACAAGATCCTTTTCTCCGGATGGTACTCCCATCTGTTTTCTTCCGTAATCATAGGAAAAATATCCTACTGCACCGGATACGATGGGAAGTCCGCTGTTATTTTTGTCTTCATGGGTATTTAAATATTCCCGCATATAGTCTTCAAAGGTTGTTTCTGTTTCCGGCCTTCCGTTGATAGTAAAGTTCTCTCCGTCCTTTACCAGCTTCAGATACGGACATCTTCCGATCACGGAATAATGTCCCAGCTCATTGACAAGGGAGGAATCCAGAAACGCTGCTCCGGGTTCTCCCTCGTAGATCCGAAAAATGTCCACTGCCGGGATATATGGGGTCAGTTCTTTTATTCTTCGCTGATTTTTGTACATATTTTTACTCCTCCTTCTGAAAATTCTCCGCGATCCTGCAAAAATTCTCAAGAAGCTCATGTCCATATTCCGTAAGAACGGCTTCCGGATGGAATTGCACACCATAGATAGGCAATGCTTTATGGGAAATTCCCATAACAGCACCATCATCAGAAAGCGCATCCACCTGATACTCCTCCGGAATGCTGTCTTCCCGCACGATCAGGGAATGGTATCTTGTCACCTTGTATTTCTCAGGCAGGCCTGCAAACACTCCTGTTCCGTGGTTGTGGATCTCTGTTACTTTTCCGTGCATGGGACACACTCCCTTTTCCACTACTGCTCCCGCACAGTGGCCAAGCACCTGATGGCCCAGACAGACACCAAGAACAGGAATCCTTCCCTGAAATCTTTTTACGGTATCTACGCAGAGCTTCGCATCCCAGGGACGCTTCGGTCCCGGAGAAAGGATGATTCCTTCCGGGTTCAGCTCTTCCAGCTCCTCCAGGGTGATCTCATCGCAGCGTCTGACCAGGATCTCTCTTCCAAGCTCCTGAAAATATGCCTTGAGATTATAAACAAATGAATCGAAATTATCGATCATCACATACATGCTTTTTTCCTCCATATCAAGCAGATATTTAAGACTCTCTTTATCGTCTGCTCACAAAAAAAGGGATAACGACGGCATGCCAAAAAGACATGCACAGTCGTTATCCCCTTGCGGTCCGTAATCTGTACGTTCTAATATAAATTGTACTGCTGATTATTTCTGTTTCTTGGTTTCCTCATAATGATGGATGTCTGCCAGTACAGCGTTTACATCAAGTCCGTGTACCATACATGCCTCCTCAAGAGACTCACCGATAGAAGACGGACAGCCGATGCAGTGCATTCCTTCCTGCATAAGAATGTATGCAATCTTCTCATCGTATGCAAGCATCTCGCCCATTGTTGTTTCCTTTGTGATTTCCATGATCTATATTCTCCCTTCTGGATCTGTAATCTTACCCGGAATCCCGGTTTCCTGGTTTTTTCCGCAGTTATAATATCATTATAACTGTATCTTCCATAATTGCAAGCCTAAATTTATTCTTTTCATTTTCTGTATTATACCCACTCAGGCAGCAGTTTCCTTTTTTCCCCTGCTCCACTTTTTCATCACATAAATATAATACGGGATCAGAGGGATCAGCGCTGCGATCCATGCGGCAGGATCTGCCAGACATACACCTGCAAAACTTGTTTTTCCTGCAACAAACATAACGATCGCACTTCTTGCCGCCAGTTCAAACACACCGCCCAGCATGGGAACCAAGCCATATCCCAGTCCCTGAAGTCCGTTTCTGTAGAGGAAGATACTTCCAAGGAACGGATATGCCCAGAATACCGTATGAAAATAAGTAACAGAAACATTAATAACATCCGTCTGGGACTTGTCAATAAATAACCAGGTCATGTACTTTCCGAAAAAGAACATTATGATCATAGTGATCACACTCCAGATCAGGACCATGATCTGGGTATATTTCATTCCTGCTTTTACACGGTCCATCTTTCCGGCGCCCCGGTTCTGTCCTACATAGGTTGCCATCGTCGCACCAAAAGCTACAAATACCGTTGCAATGATATTCTGTATTTTTCCCGCAGCGGAAAATCCTGCCATATATACAGAACCATAAATATTTACCGCACCCTGCACAATAATGGTTCCGATCGCTGTGATGGAAAACTGAAGTCCCATGGGAATACCAAGGGCCAGCAGATAACGGAAGCTGGTAAAAGAAACTTCAAAGTTTTCTTTCTTCAGATGCAGGATCGGGAACTTTTTGATAATATAGATCAGGCAGCAGACTGCGGAAATTGCCTGCGCGATAACCGTAGCATAGGCACAGCCTTCCACTCCCATCCCGATTTTTACAATAAACAGAATATCCAGGAACACATTGATCACTGCCGAAATGATCAGAAAATACAGCGGAGATTTTGAATCTCCAAGTGCACGGAGAAACGCTGCCAGTGAATTATATGCCGCTGTTACGATCAGGCCTGCATAAATAATTCCCATATATCCCTTCACAGATCCCATCAGATCCTCCGGTGAATTCATCAGCCGCAGAATCGGTTCATTCAAAGCCTCAAAGCCAATGGTCATCACAATGGCAAAGGCTGCTGCCAGATAAATGGACATAGCTACGTAATGACGCATCTTATCATATTGCTTCGCCCCGAACCACTGGGATACCAGAATGGCAAAGCCACTGCTCAGTCCGTTAAGCCATCCGGTAACAAAAAACATCAGTGAACCGGTGCTTCCGATTGCAGCCAGCGCATCTACTCCCAGGAACTGACCCGCAACAATGGAATCCGCAATGTTATAAAACTGCTGAAAAATATTTCCAAGGCACATGGGGATCATAAACCGTATGATCAGGCTCACCGGATTTCCCACAGTCATATCATTGGTCTTATCTTTTGCCATTTTTTACCTCAACTCCTTTCCTCTAAATATAAATATCTTTTATTTTTTAAAAACAATTAATTTACTGATTATATAATTCAATACGATCACAACCACCTGAGCGATCAGCTTCACTGCCATGCTGTTAAATCCAAGCCAGGTGATGAATACTGCAAGGATTGCTTCTTCCACAACCAGGGTAAAGAGTCTTCCACCGAAAAACGAAGCCATCTGCTTTAAAAATCCGGCTGCCGAATCTACCTGACCGTCGAATACCCAGGTCCTGTTTGTAAAATACTGAAACAGTACGCAGACTACCCAGCAGATCACATTGGCGATCAGCGCATTTATTCCGAGTATGCCGTCCAGCCATGCATACAGTGCTATATTCAGAAAAAATGTGATCCCGCCAAAGAACAGATACATCAGAACTTCCTTATGTTTTTTATAAAAAGGTTCAAATATGTTCAATACAGGAAGATGCATCAGTCTGTCAAAAATGTCTCTTTTTTCCTCCATATCCATATCCTTTCTTCTTTGTCATATGTAAACTTGTATACCATAGCAAAAAATATCCTGGATGTCAACGCATTCCAGGATATTTCTATAGTTTGTTTCTTTAATGTTTTTATCTATATTCTGTCATCAGTTTGTAAAGACCTTTTACAAAAATTTCGGTCATTTTCTGCAGACTCTCAATGCTTAAAAATTCATTTGCTTCATGAGCCAGTTCTTCCTCATACGGAAACAGCGGCCCAAATGCCACAGCATTAGGAAGTGCCCTTGCATAGGTAGCTCCGCCAATAGCCATTGGCTCTGTATCCATATCCCCTGTCACTTCCTGATAGGCCTCCATCAGACACCGGATCAGTGCTGAGTCCTTTTTATGGTACACCGGAGCCAGATAATCTACTTCATTATAAAAGAAGCCATATTTTTTCAGCTGTCTCTCCAGCAGCTCCCGAATATCATTATACTCCACAGATGCAGGATAACGAATATTACACTGCAGAAAAATCCTTCCATTTTCATCCATATTCACAGTTCCCACATTAAACGTCAGTGCCCCTGCGGAATCCTCCATGGCACAGCCCAGACGCTCTCCGTCATAATCCATTCCTATGGCCTGATGAAAACATTTCATATAAGAAGCATGAGAAAGTTTTTCGCCAAATTGTCCCAGCGTTTCCAGAAGACAGGAAACTGCATTAAACCCTTTTTCCGGACTCATACAATGTGTACTGATCCCTCTGACTGACAATTTCAAAAATCCATCTGTGATCTTTGCTGTAACCTGTTCCGGAAGCGCAATGCTTTTTACTGCCGCCTTCGGATCTTCACATTTCAGAAGACAGGACGCCTCGTCCGGAACAATATTTCTGCTACGTCCACCTTTTAATTCCACAATTTGTATCTCTGCTCTTTCATCCACAGATTCCACAGAAGAAAGATCAAAGTCAAGAAGTCCTTTTTCGCAGTATAAAAGTGGAAAATTAGCATCTGGTACGATAGATACCTGTGGAAGTATTTCTGCATGATCCAGATAATAACGAATACATTGCCAGCTCTCTTCCTCATCGGTTCCCACAATCATGCGAAGACAGGTATCTTTTGGAATCAACTGATTATCTGCAAGATATTTCATAGCAAAAAGTGAAGACACCAGAGGGCCTTTATCATCTGAAGTTCCTCTTCCATAAAGCTTTCCATCTTTTTCCACAGGATCAAACGGATCTGTGTTCCATCCCTCTCCTGCACTGACCACATCTGTATGGCAGAGGATTCCGATCATCCTGTTTCCCTCTCCGGCAGTGATCTCTCCGGCATAACCATCATAATTTTTTACCTGAAATCCCATTTGCTGTCCCATTCTAAGGACGTACTCCAGAGATTTTTGGATATTTTTTCCAAAAGGTGCTCCTTTAGATGGTGCATCCTCAAAAATCCCGGGAATAGCTACCAGTTCTTTTAGACATCTGACCATTTCCGCTGTATTTTTTTCTACATATTCTCTAGCCATTTATTTATCACCTTTTTTTACCAGTCTCCACACCAGATACAGGATTCCGGAAACCAGCATTCCATTGATAAAAGAAATTCCCACAGTCAAAAACGTAGCTGCAAAACCAAGAGCCCAGGTCACGATTCCAGCCACTGACCATCCTTCACGTAATGTAAAGTTCTCTGCTTTTCCTTTCCCAAGGCTCCAGTATTCCACAATAAACAGAGCAATGATCGGCATAAACGCATTTCCAAGAAGTGTAAGAAATCCCTCAAAATTTCCGGCTACACCAACAGCTGCCAGAACTGTTCCCACAGCTCCAAGTATAACCGTTGCCATAGAACGGCCGCTTTCTTTCAGATTGAATACCATAACTGCATTTAAGCCTGCACTGTAGGCATTGGTAGTATTCGTTGTCCAGGTTGCCAGGATCAGTACGACCATTCCAAGGAACGGAAGGCCAATATTAGAAAATACAAGTGAAATGTCATACTGCTGGGCAATTCTCGTCATTACCGCTCCGAGAATAAGCATAGCCATTCCTGCCGGCATCACACCGATAGCAGAAGAAAGGACTGTATCTTTTCTTGTTCTCTGATATCTGGTAAAATCAGGTGCATTCAAGGCGCCGGTGGCCATAAAACTGATAGTAAGTACAACTCCATCTGCAAAGCTCATGGCCGGATCTTCGATAGTCATACTTAAATTTCCGGTTCCGAAACGCTGGATTGCTACCACACACCCGATCACAGTTACGATCACAAGTGCAGGAATGGCAATCTTATTCAGTTTATCCAGAGCATTGATTCCATATACAGCTGTAACCAGCATGATTATTCCCCACACAACCGTTGATACCGGAATCGGGATTTTTACTCCTGTGCTTGCTTCGATCAGATTGGAAAATGCAGAGCCACAGACACCGTTCTGCACTGCAAACCAACCGATCATGGAGATCATAAATAATGCAGAGATCAGCTTTGATGATCCCTGTTTTCCAAAAACGCCAGATGCAACAACACATGTCGGTACACCAAGATCACTTCCCATAATTCCACAAAATATCATCAACGCCACGATCACTGCATATCCGATTACCCCTGACCAGATGGCCTGAGACATCGGCATAGACTCTGCCAGGATTCCTCCCAGCATCAGACTGGGCACACAGATCATAATTCCCGCCTGGATCATGGCAACATCTGCCCAGCTTTTTCTCTCTTCCATCGGAACCTGTTCCAATGTGACAGATTCCACATTTCCTGTTTTCTTTTCCTGTTCCACTCTCATACCTCTTTATTCTTTTTTATCTCCAGCATAGATTCGATCCGCACAGCCAGAGAAATGATCTCATGAAAAAGCAACGGCTGTTCTTCCACATCAAGATAATTTCTCAGACGGTTAATACGATAACGGATCGTATTCTCGTGCTGTTTCAGTTTTTTGGCAGTTTTTTTAAAATCTCCATTGCACTGTACATACGCCCTTGTTGTAAGAAGCATGTCCTCCATGCCTTCTTCCGTTGTTTTCGCCGCAATCTCTCGACAAAATTCGTCATAAAATTCCTGCATTTCCCGACTTCCCCTGATAGGCAAAAGAAGCTGCTGCGGAGACAATGGATCATAGACCTGCTGCCTCCGGTCCGATGCCTGTGCCATGTCCAGGGCGTCTCCTGCTTCAAGAAGTGTTCGTTCTACTCTGTATCTGGCATAAGGTCTGCCAATTCCAAGTCTGCGGTTATGATAGCTTCTCAAAAGCTGTTCACACACTACATTTTTATGCTGTTCCAGTTCCTTCCTGGAATCTGCACTCAAAATACAGATATCATAGTTATCCGCCGGAATAAATATATCAAAAGATGAACAGACTTCTCCTGTTTTTTTTCTTTGTGTGATCTTCCGCCGTTCATCCCGGATATAAACAGCCTGTACGTACTCCCTGATCCCCGGATTAATGCTAAAAAGGATCTTCATTCGCTCCTGGGGCAGAGTCCTCGATGCTAGGATCTTATCCAGTTTCAGCTGATTAAGCACATTTGTCTGTTCTTCCAGGATACATTGATTAATAACTCCAAGGACCTCTGCATAAGAAATATCTTCCCTCATACAGATCACAGGAAACTGCTTCTCTTCACAGAAAGCAAGCATTTCTTTCGAAAAAAGCTCTGCTCTCTCCTCCATCATCACACAGAGCCCACTGCAGTTTCCTTTTACAAGAAGCGCCAGAACCTGCATCAGTTCTTCTGATTTCGGCTGAAACTGCAAAAGAGATGTGATAAAAAAATCTCCAGGTGCCAGAATATCTTTCTCCAGCACATCCTCTTTAAATGGCGCATCAAAAACAGATGCCCGCTTTACGATCCGGCCAAGTCCGGCCCGTCCTGACAAAATTTTTACATTCTCAAACAAAGGTGCATTTAAAACCTGCAATAAAGATATGTTCATATTATTTATTCTCTGAATGCAGCCAGCTCTTTCAGATATGGATCTGTTATTCTCCCTTCATCCATGATCTGTACACCATCAAGCCATACAGAAGAATTCAGGCAAATGCCATCACAGTGGGATTTTGCATCCTGTCCGTGCGGCGGAGCGTCAAATGGGCTGACATAACCAATTCCCCACTCTGTGGATCCCCATACACGCTCATCCTCCACAATATTGCCGGTAAGAACCGCTCCTGGATTAAACCCATACGCAATATGTGCAAGCTTGAACATTCCCTCATCTTCAAAGCTTTTCAAATGCTCTTCAAAAATGGCTGCATCACGGCCTCCTTCAATTTTTACGATTTTACTGTTTTCAATTGTAAGACGGATCGGCGCATCCGGTGTGGTTCCAAAAGGTGGGGTTACAGATCCGTCAAAAACGATCACGCCATTGATGCTTCCAAATCGCGGCACAACATTGATCTGTCCTGTAAGCATATGGATTCCTGGTACTGTTGCGTTTCCGCAGTCACATGCTGTATAATGGCCAGGATCGATTTCAAATGATATATCACATCCAGCCGGAGTTGTGACACGCATGTTCTTTGCATTTTTTGTTTTTTCAGTGATCGCAAGCATAAATTTTTTGAGCTGCTCTGTCTCCACATTGCCGATGGTACGGATCATGAGGTCAGGGTTAAAATCTACCAGACACATGTAACGCATTTTTTTGTTCTCTGCTTCTGCACGCTCAAATGGTGTGGAATAAAGAAGCCACTGATGATTAAATTCGATCCATACATCTGCACAGAGAAGTGCTGCACTTAACGCATCGACCGGAAGATCCGGATCTGCTGCTTTTCCTACTCCCCCTGGTGTGGGAACTGAAATTACCATTGCATGTGCTCCTGCATTTTTTGCACTGTTTTTTACTGCTTCTACAACCGATGCATCCGAATCATCATCTGCTGTGATGATCACAGTTTCTTCAGGCTTCACGCCAAAAATTTCTTTTATCAGCTTATCTGCTGCTGTTTCAAGTGTGATATCCATGTTTTTTCCTTTCCAATTCGTGGTGTCCCGAAAAATATTTATCTGATCTTTAACTTTTCCAGGTCACTGTAATTGTTTAACATGATAGCACAGTGATTTTTTAATTTGTATGGAATTATTCCAAAATACAGAACAGAAATTTGTAATTTTTTCAAAAAATAAGCCATGGCTTATTTTTTGCCATGGCTTATGGAGATCATCATTTATGCTTTTATCGCCCAGCGCATCTTCGTTGATCTGGCACGTCCATTCTGAGCGCATTCCTGAGCAGACGGTCGGATCACATCTTTGGAATAATCAGAATAAATTCCTTCTTTGTATCCCTGTTTCAGTGCTTTCTTTACCAGTTTGTCTTCTCCGGAATGGAAGGTAAGGATTGCCACACGTCCGCCTGGTTTCAGAGCTCCGGGGAGTTTTTCCATAAAATCATAGAGAACCTCGAATTCCCGGTTTACATCAATACGCAGCGCCTGAAAAACTCTCTGGCATGTTTTTTTGACCATGTCTTTTTTCTCTTTTTCCGGAAGAAAATCCAGAGTCTTCTCGATCACTTCCCGAAGTTTCGTAGTGGTATCTATGCGGTTGCCCTTACGGATCTCATCGGTGATGGCTTTGGCGATCTCCTCACAGTACGGCTCATCGGAATTTTCATCCAGCATTCCGGCAAGTTCTTCTCTGGAAATGGTATCCAAACGTTCCGCCGCACTGATCCCGGATTCCTGATTCAGTCTTAAATCCAGAGGTCCGTCCACTTTAAAGGAAAAACCTCTCTTTGGATTGTCGATCTGCATGGAAGATACTCCGAGATCTGCCAGGATAAAATCAAATCCGCCTACTTCTTTCGCAATCTCATCAATGGTGCAGAAATTCTGGAGTTTAATTGTCAGGATATCTTCCCCGAAGCCCTGCTCTGCCAGACGTTTTCTGGTCTTGGCAGACTCTTCCGGGTCCACATCTGTGGCATACATATGGCCCTGGCCTTTCAGACATTCCAGCATAGCTCTGGTATGTCCACCGTATCCAAGTGTGGCATCAAATCCAACCTGCCCCGGCTTGATCTCCAGAAAATCAATGATCTCTTTCACCATAATGGAAATATGCATTCCAGCCGGTGTATTCCCCTTGCTGATCACATGTTCAATGGTATCTTTATATTTCTCAGGCTGAAGCTCTTTATATTTCTCTTCGAATTTCTTCGGATATTTTCCTTTATATCGTACCCGCCTCTTATGCGGTGTCTGTGATTCCTGGTTCATAAAATTCTCCTTATCCTCTGGCATTCTCTGCCCTGTTTCTTTCATGATACCATGAATCCCTTTTTTCGTAAACTGTCGGAATCATCGCAAACGGAAAACTTCCAGCTATGCGGCAGAAAATCTCTCTGTATAATACTTCTTCAGATACTCATAAAAATGATCTCTATCTATATGATATTCCTCCGGGACGTCAAAGAGGAGTTTTTCCAGCATCTCATCCATAATCCCTCTGGCTTCTTCCAGGCTCATCCCTGCGTTCAGATGTTTTCCCAGATACATGTTGGAAATATAATCATAGATCGGGTAATATTTTTCCGGGTTCTCCGATGTCTTTTCATCGTAGTACTGCTCATCCATCAGCGTCAGGATCGTTGTTGCATAGTTGTCATCCTGATTATATTCATCCAGCTGTTTTGCGTAATATCCAAGACTGTGATTCACATAATCATCCAGAGAATAATTGTCCATACATTCGATCATTATTTTATGGGCATTGCTCTGCATCTGATAGGCAATATCGTTTTCCTCATAATCAAAAAGGCTGACCGCAAACAGGGAATTGATTGCCTCCGCATTGGGAACATCATAATAATTCAGTCCGGCAAATTGAATGTATACTTTGTTTCCGTCTTCATCTGTATAATGGCTGTCCCGCAGACAATGGCTCAGTTCATGGAAGATCACCTGATAATCCCAGGTTCCTTCTTCGTATTCTTTATCTTTCAGCACATAAATCTTATTCTCTGATTTCACGTAACATCCGCAGGAATAAACATCCCAGCTGACTTTTAACAGTTCATCCTCTGTACATTCCACAACTTCCAGGCTCTGAAGATTCTGATAAAAAGGACGAAGTTCCACATCCGGATATTTTTCAAACACACATTTGCAGTATTCTTCCATAAGTGGTTTGAATTTATCCGGGATTTTCGGATTCTGCCTGATCACCTCCTCAAAATCCTGAAGGCTTTTTTTCTCAAAGGAAATAGCCTTTTCAATATAATCCATGTCGTAAATATACAACCGGTGAGTCATATCTCTGTGATCCAAATACGTATCCAGCTCAAACGCTTTCTTCTCTTCTTCCTCTGAAGCTTCTTCGTTCTCCGCAGCTGGCTCATCTTCAGAATCTATCCCCGCAGAATCTGCCCCGGAATTGGCGGATGCATGAAAATCTTTTTCAAATTCTTTTACTGCCTGTCTGGTTCTGATCACGGAAGGCACGATAACTATTCCTGCCAGGATACACAGAATCATTCCTGTGATAATAAAAATTTTCTTTTTCATGGTTCTTTCCCCTGTATAAAAAAAGCTCCTGACAATCTGTATTTCTACAGACTGCCAGAAGCTTTCTATGCTTGATCAGGCTGAAGTTTCAGCCTTGAAGCAATATGAAGTTCTGCTTAGGCGTTCTTCTTAGCGATTGCTGCCTGTGCTGCTGCAAGACGAGCGATCGGTACACGGAACGGTGAGCAGGATACATAGTCAAGTCCGATCTCGTTGCAGAACTCTACGGAAGACGGATCTCCGCCGTGCTCACCGCAGATACCTACGTGAAGTTTCGGGTTAACCGGTTTTCCAAGCTGGATTGCCATCTTCATAAGTTTACCAACGCCAACCTGATCAAGTTTAGCGAATGGATCGTTCTCGAAGATCTTAGCATCATAGTATGCGTTAAGGAACTTACCAGCATCATCACGGGAGAATCCGTATGTCATCTGTGTAAGGTCGTTTGTACCGAAGCAGAAGAAGTCAGCCTCTTTAGCGATATCATCAGCTGTAAGAGCTGCTCTCGGGATCTCGATCATAGTACCAACCTCGTACTCAAGGTCAGAACCAGCTGCTTTGATCTCAGCATCTGCTGTCTCTACAACGAATTTCTTAACATATTTAAGCTCTTTGATGTCACCAACAAGCGGAATCATGATCTCCGGTTTGATGTTCCAATCCGGATGATTCTTCTTAACGTTGATAGCTGCACGGATAACAGCGCTTGTCTGCATCTTAGCGATCTCTGGGTAAGTAACAGCAAGACGGCATCCACGATGTCCCATCATCGGGTTGAACTCGTGAAGGGAAGCGATGATTGTCTTGATCTGCTCAACAGTCTTGCCCTGAGCGTCAGCCAGTTTCTTGATGTCCTCTTCCTCTGTAGGAACGAACTCATGAAGTGGCGGATCAAGGAAACGGATTGTTACAGGATTTCCTTCAAGTGCCTCATAGAGTTTCTCGAAGTCTCCCTGCTGCTCCGGAAGGATCTTAGCAAGTGCTGCTTCTCTCTCCTCTACTGTCTCAGAGCAGATCATCTCACGGAATGCATCAATTCTGTTGCCCTCAAAGAACATATGCTCTGTACGGCAAAGACCGATTCCCTCTGCACCAAGCTCACGAGCTTTCTTAGCATCAGCAGGAGTATCAGCGTTTGTACGAACTTTCATTGTTCTGTACTTGTCAGCCCATCCCATGATACGTCCGAACTCACCAGCGATCTTAGCATCTACAGTCGGGATAAGTCCGTCATAGATGTTACCTGTTGTACCATCGATGGAGATTGCATCTCCCTCATGGAACTCTTTACCAGCAAGTGTAAATTTCTTGTTCTCCTCATCCATAGCGATGTCGCCACATCCGGATACACAGCAGGATCCCATACCACGAGCAACTACGGCTGCGTGAGATGTCATACCACCACGAACTGTCAGGATACCCTGAGCAGCTTTCATACCTGTGATATCCTCTGGGGATGTCTCAAGACGAACAAGAACAACTTTCTCTCCTCTTGCAGCCCACTCAACAGCGTCCTCTGCAGAGAATACGATCTTACCGCAAGCAGCTCCTGGAGAAGCACCAAGACCTTTACCCATCGGTGTAGCAGCTTTAAGAGCAGCTGCATCGAACTGCGGATGAAGAAGTGTATCAAGGTTACGAGGATCGATCATTGCAACAGCCTCTTCCTCAGTTCTCATTCCCTCATCAACGAGGTCACAAGCGATCTTAAGGGCAGCCTGTGCAGTTCTCTTACCATTACGTGTCTGAAGCATATACAGTTTACCATGCTCTACAGTAAACTCCATATCCTGCATGTCTCTGTAATGTTTCTCAAGAGTCTCGCAAACCTGTTTGAACTGTACGAATGCTTCCGGGAACTTCTGCTCCATCTCGGAGATGTGCATAGGTGTACGAACACCTGCAACTACGTCCTCACCCTGTGCATTGGTAAGGAACTCACCGAACAGACCGTTAGCACCTGTAGCAGGGTCACGTGTGAAGGCAACACCTGTACCACAGTCGTCACCCATGTTACCGAATGCCATCATCTGTACGTTAACAGCTGTACCCCAGGAATATGGGATATCGTTGTCACGACGATATACGTTCGCACGTGGGTTGTCCCAGGAACGGAATACGGCTTTGATCGCACCTACCAGCTGCTCCTTCGGATCAGTTGGGAAATCAGAACCGATTTTGGATTTATACTCAGCTTTGAACTGGTCAGCAAGCTCATGCAGGTCAGCAGCTGTAAGCTCAACGTCCTGCTTAACACCTCTCTTAGCTTTCATCTCATCGATGAGCTCCTCGAAGTATTTCTTACCAACTTCCATAACTACGTCAGAATACATCTGGATGAATCTTCTGTAGCAGTCCCAAGCCCAACGCTCATTGCCGGATTTCTCAGCAAGAGTGTTAACAACTTCTTCATTTAAACCAAGGTTGAGGATTGTGTCCATCATACCTGGCATAGATGCTCTCGCACCAGAACGAACGGATACAAGCAGAGGATTTTCTTTGTCACCGAATTTCTTACCGGTAACTCCTTCCATCTTGGTAATTGCTTCCATGATCTGAGCCATGATCTCATCGTTGATGGATCTGCCATCCTCGTAGTACTGTGTGCAGGCCTCTGTTGTGATTGTGAAGCCCTGCGGTACAGGAAGACCGAGGTTTGTCATCTCAGCAAGGTTGGCACCTTTGCCGCCCAGAAGATTTCTCATAGTAGCATTACCTTCTGTAAACATGTAAACCCATTTTGCCATTTTACATTTTCCTCCTAATTATTGTTCTTTAAAACATAAAAAATGTATGTTTTCTACGCACATAATTATTTTATAGATTTATCCTTCATTAGTCAAGGTTATTCTTCCAAAAAACAGCAATTTCTCTTGTGAAATATGACAGATTTTCCAGTTATATTTTTCACAGATTGTATTTTTCTCGTTATCATCTGAAAAATGTGCTAAAATAGAAAAAAACATGCAGCAATTCCGAGGTAATATTACCCGAATGCTGTCATACAGGAGGTTTATCATGACACGAACGATTGAAAATAGCTTTCTTAAGATTTCCGTTTCCGATCACGGTGCTGAACTCACCGGCATCTATGACAAGACTAATGACAGGGAGATCCTCTGGCAGGCAGATCCGGCTTACTGGAAACGCCATGCGCCTGTACTTTTTCCCAACGTGGGACGTAACTACAAAGATATCTGGCGTCTGAACGGAAAGGAATATCCTTCCAGCCAGCACGGCTTTGCAAGAGACAGCGATTTTATCTGCACGGATATCACCGATACTTCCCTTTCCTTTGTCCTTAAGTCCTCTGAAGAAACCCTGAATGTTTATCCGTTTGCTTTCGCTCTGAAGATCACCTACACTCTGAAGAAGCACGACCTGGAAGTATGCTGGGAAGTAGTTAATAATGATTCTGAAACTATGTATTTTACCATCGGCGGCCATCCGGCATTCCGTGTTCCGGTACGTGAAGGCGAATCCCAGAGTGATTACCGTCTTGCTTTTGAAGGCCTGGACACTCTTACCTATCTCCTTATCGATACGTCTGTAGGAACAGTCCTTGCTGACGAGCCACATACACTTTCCCTTGAAAACGGAACCTGTTCCATTGCTCCTCACATGTTTGATAAAGACGCTCTTGTTTTTGATAACGGCCAGATCCAAAAGGCCGGTATCCTCTTCCCGGACGGAACTCCATATCTGACACTTACCAGTGAGGGCTTCCCGAATTTCGGTATCTGGTCCGTACCCGGTGCTCCCTTCGTATGCCTGGAGCCGTGGATGGGACGCTGTGATGACTGTGGTTTTGAAAAACCTCTTTCCGAAAAAGCAAATATCAATGTGCTGAAACCGGATGAGGAATTTATCAAGAGCTATCAGATCACCGTACACTGAGCTATGATAAAAAAGATCCGCCATACATCGGCTTTTTCAGCTGTCTGTATGACGGATCCTTTTATTTATCTTACTGTCTCAATACGCTCTTATTCTCTCACAAAATGATACTGATAAGCTCTGTACTCCCCAAACTCTGCAGGAAGCGGCATTCCACCATGCATCAGAGCAGCTCCGGAATAGATCCTGCCGGTAGTCTGTTCCTTATAAAGTGCACTCTCATCAAGGCCGCGAAGCTGCACATAATTCACAGTCATATTTCCATGGATCTCCTCCATGACAACATTGAGCAGAACTTCTTCCTGAGAATTTCCAACGATCTCCCATGCACAGACCTCACTCTTAAACGGATCTGTCAGGCGATAGTACCGTCCGTTCTGGATCAGTGGCGCATATTTACGGAATTCCCCGATCTGGCTGCGGACCTCATCTTTTTCTTCCTCAGTCAGCTTCAGAAGATCCAGCTCGTAGCCGAAGGTTCCGGACATAGCAACCACACCTCTGGTATGTAACGGGGTGATCCTTCCTGTCTGATGGTTCGGCACTGCAGATACATGTGCTCCCATGGCCGATACCGGATATCCGAAGGAAGTTCCATACTGGATCCGAAGCCTGTCAATAGCATCGGAGTTGTCGCTGCACCAGATCTGCGGTGTGTAATACAGCATACCTGCGTCAAATCTTCCGCCGCCGCCGCTGCAGCCCTCGATCAGAAGATCCGGATAACGGTTCACCATACGGTCCAGAAAATCGTACAATCCCAGGACATAATCATACATTACACGTCCCTGATCCTTGGTCATTACGGAAAATACATCCATCAGGCTTCGATTCATGTCCCATTTAACGTACTCAATATTGGCATTATCCAATACCGCACTGATCTGTCCGAAGATTCCGTCTACAACTTCTTTTCTAGAAAAATCAAGTACCAGCTGATTTCTGGATCTCACTGGTTTTCTTCCCGGAATCGTAAGTGCCCAGTCCGGATGCTCACGGTAAAGATCACTGTCCTCAGAGATCATCTCCGGCTCGATCCAGATACCGAATTTCACTCCAAGGTCATTGACTCTTTTTACCAGTCCGCCGAGAGTCTCTCCAAGCTTCTTCTCATTGACATACCAGTCCCCAAGACCACTGTTGTCATCGTCACGTTTTCCAAACCAGCCGTCATCCAGAACCAGCATATCGATACCAAGGCTCCTTGCCTCTTTTGCCAGATTATATAAAGTCTCCCCTGTAAAATCAAAATATGCTGCCTCCCAGCTGTTTACCAGCACTGGACGGACCTCTGTCTTATATTTACCACGGCAGATATGATGACGGATGCAGCTGTGCAGATTCTGGGAAAGACGGTTCATTCCCTGATCTGTGTAGCTTAAGATCACCTCAGGTGCATAGAAGGTCTCCCCGGCTTCCAGCGGATACCGGAAGCACTCCTCCTGTACACCAAGGAGCATTCTTGTCTGATTGTACTGATCTTTAAGAACCTCACCCTGGAAATTTCCACTATATACAAAGGACATAGCATAGCAGCCTCCATGATCCTCTGTTGTGTCCTTCTCTGCCAGGATCATCATCGGATTATACTGATGGCTGGATGTGCCACGGACACTGCCGATCATCTGACTTCCATGAGCCACCGGTACTCTCTGCAGATTCCGCTCCATGGCATGTCTTCCGTAAAAAGTAAGCAGGTCATAATCTCCGTAAAGAAAATCCAGTTCTGCGGACATCACCTTGTTCACATAGATCTTCTCACTGCTCTGATTGCGGATATAGACGCTTCTTGTAATGATATCCAGTTCCGGAAGTACACCGTAAAGAAGCATGGCCTCCACGCCGGTAGCCGGATCCTCCAGTACGATCTCCAGAGTCTGTGCCTCATCATTATCCGCATAAACCGCCGGAAGCCCCGGAAGGCTGTATTTACCGTCACGGATAGTATAGTTCTTGTAACGCATATCACAGCTCATGCTTCCGTCACCGTTTTCCAGCATCAGTGATGCACTGCGGAAATCTCCGTTTCCGTAGCAGGAAAGCTCCTGTGGAAGAGAGTCCATGGAATAGGTTCTGTCTGTTCCCGCATCATAGGGATTTCCGGAAAATCCTCTGTCATAGTAGGTCAGAAGATAATCCATGCAGCCTTCTGCCTTTTTACCATAATAGAGATGAAGAAGAAATCCGTACTGATCCACCTGCATCTGATATGTAGTTTCTTTTGTCTGCAGGGTAAACGTTCTGTCTTTCTCGCAGTAGATGATTCCCATATGTGAATCCTCCTTTTTCTTGTGTTTTTATTTTACGGCACCGTTTACAACACCATTTAAAATGTGCTTCTGGCAGATCAGATAAAACAGAAGGATCGGAAGCAGTGCCAGCAGATAAGAGGCAAACGCAAGGTTATAGTTTGTTCCGAACTGAGTCTGGAAATTCAGCTGTGCCAGAGGCAATGTGGTTCCACCCGTAGATCCGGACATGATAACCAATGGAGTCATAACATCATTCCAGGTTCCAAGTGCTGTCAGAACTGCCACTGTGGCATGCATCGGCTTCATGATCGGAAAGATGATCTTCCAATATGTTTTCCAGGTACTGGCTCCATCCACACAGGCAGCCTCCTCAAGGGCCATTGGAATGTTTGTCAGATATCCGGAATAAAGAAGCACGTTCATAGGCATATAAAATACCGTATAAAGAATGATCACACCGACTTTGTTATCAAGGCCCATCTCAGCAGTCTGCTTTACAAGCGGCATCATCAGGATAGCAAACGGAACAAACATACCGCTCACTACATAGAGATAGATAAATTTATAAAATTTACTTCTCTTGTTTCTGGCTATAGCATAACCTAAAAGTGAATGAATTACAATAGCAAGAACCACTGTGATCACAGTGATCAATACACTGTTTCCAAGAGAATGCCAGAAGTCTGTTACCTCCATAGCTTCCCTGAAATTGGCAAGACTGAATTTCTCTGGCAGAGACAGGATCCCGGCTACACTGTTGGTCATCTCTGTCGGCTGCTTGAATGCGATCACAATTGTCATATAAAGCGGAAATACCACTGTGATAAGGCCAAGGATCAGAAGGATCGTTACCGGCCAGTTCGCTTTTTCTCTTACTTTCGTTTTCATTACAGCTGCTCCTCCTTTTTCCCTGTGATAGTCAACTGCATTGCAGAAATGATCACGATCACAATAAAGAATATAACCGCATTGGCACTCTGGAATCCAAACTGACCGCCACTCATACCATTGTTATAGATCAGATAGGAAATGGATTCTGTACTCTGTGCAGGACCACCCTTTGTCAAAGCCATGATCTGATCAAATACCATCAGGAAGTTTTTCACACAGAGAACCATGTTGATGCTGAAAAACGGAACGATCAGCGGGAATGTCAGGTAACGGAACTTACTGAATCCGGTAGCACCATCAATAGCGCCTGCCTCGTATACATCCTCCGGCACTGTCTGAAGACCGGAAATGTAGATGATCGTATTCATTGCAATGGACTGCCATGCACACACGATCACGATGGCAACCCATGCCAGGCTCGTACTGGAAAGCATGCTGGAAGACAATGTTTTATTTCCGACCATCTTTCCGAATGCAGGCAGGATATATGTAAAGAAATAATTGAAAATATATCCTACGACCAGTGCGCCAAGTACATTAGGAATAAAATAAGCTCCACGCAGTGCACTCTTGAAACGGATCTTGCTGTTCAGTCCAAGTGCCAGGATCAGGCTGAGTACATTCGTTACGATAGTTGCCACGATGGCCAACTTAAAGGTAAACAGATAGGAACCGCCAACACGGCTGTCTGTAAAAAGATCCTTATAGTTTCGAAGTCCTACCCAGTCATAGCTTCCATAGCCTTTAAAGTTTGTAAAGCTGTAGATCACACCCTTGATCAGAGGCAGTGTGTTAAAGCAGAAAAATAATGCCACGATCGGAATGGTGATCAGAAGAAAGGTCAGCTTTCTTCCACTCATAGATTTTTTTCCCATGATCAGTTCTCTCCTTCCCCGTTCTTCTCCTCATAGTCCTGTACTTTACGGATAATGTCACGGTTATATCTTGTCCAGTCTGTATCAAATTTTTTCAGGAATGCATCTTTATCCTTTTTCATCAGGAAGGTCTGGATCTGTGCATCCACAGCCATCTCTGTAGGATAATAATGATCCTGGTAGTCGGCCATCCTTCCCTCTTCTATGTATTCCTTCATACCATCCAGCGTAGAGGGAAGTGTGAAATCACCCTCTTTACAGGGAACTGCCTTCTGGTCATCCAGATATGTCTGTATATTCTCATCCTCAAGAAGGAAATCCAGCACTTCATATGCAGCTTCCTTATTCTCACAGTCATCCATCACACAGAACTGAAGGTCAACTCCGGAATTCAGTTTGTTTTCTGACGGATCATTGCTTGCCGGTGTTACAAAAGAATCAATATCCATATCCGGATTTACACTCTGGATCTGCGGGATCGCATAGCTTCCGATGGGATACATGGCAGCCTCCCCTTTTGCAAAAGCGGTGCAGGCTCCATTGTAATCATAGGCAAAGGGATCATCCGGTCCATACTGGATAAGCTCCAGCATACGGTCTGCTACTTCCTTATACTCTTTTGCAAAAGTAGTTTTTCCCTGGTTTACCTGGCGGCATACATCGGCTGGTGCAAGATCTACCGCAATAGAATTCCACGGTGCAAGACAGGTCCAGGTATCTTTAAATCCGAAATAAAGCGGCTGGATACCTGCATCCTGAATTTCCTGGCAAAGGCTCATAAATTCATCCCATGTAGTCGGGATCTGCCAGCCATGCTCCTTGAAAAGCTCACGATTGTAAAGGATTCCGGCGGCATTGGCCACGTAAGGAACCGCATAGACTCCGTCTTCCGGAACGAATTCCAGCGCTTTATCAATTTCTTTATATGCATCTTTGATCGAATCCAGTCCCTGATAATCGGAAATATCCATCAGCATATCAGAATCAATAAAATTGGAAAAGTTAACATCGCCTCCGATTCCAATGATATCCGGATTATCCTCACGGATAAATCTTGTCTTCAATACAGTCATAGCATCGTTTGGTGATTCGATGGTAAGATGGATATCATCATGAGTGGCATTGAATTTTTCTTCCAGTTTTTCAAATGCCTTAACCGCTTCCGGTTTATACTGCACAAGTTCGATCTCTGTCTTTCCGCTGTCCTTTTTACCTGTGCCGCATCCGCTCAATGTAACGGAAGCTGCCATGGTAAAGGCAAGTCCCATACAGAGGATCCATTTACTTCTGTTGCGCATCTTGTAATGCTCCTTCCTTTTCCTTTTATTTGATAAGTCGGATATCACCCATTTAACTGATATGGCTATCCGGGTTCTCCAATACTTATTCTCTGGTTTCTTTTTTCTGAAAGCTATTTTAACATAGCTTTATGCTTGCATAAATAGCAGTGTTTTTCTTGTTTTATACCAAAATGCAATTTTTCTCTGTCTTCATTAAAGTCATCTAGCATTTTGATATATTTTACGCCTATATCACTACTTTTATCTAAAATTAGTATATTCCGAATTTATCGAAAATCAACAGGTTTCTCGAGAAACTTAATTTTCTCACAAAGTTTTATCGATTATCCTTCTCTTTTTAGTATATTTTACAGGCTGTTTTTGTAATTGCATTTTTATACATATGTTGAAGTTCCCTGCTGTTTTAATATATAATGTTACTGAAACCAGACAAAATCATACGCCTAAAGGATAAAAATATGAATGACCTTCTCTTCTCCGTTTTTCCAAATGAAAACTTTGTTGATATCGGACTATACCAATACGGCTGGGAGCACTGCGCTCCGGCACATTCATTCGGCCCGGCCGCACGAAACCATTATATTTTTCATTATGTGATCTCCGGTACCGGAACTCTGATGGCAGACAATTCCGCAGGAGAGACCATCACCTATCAGGTAAAAAGCGGCCAGGGTTTCATGCTTTTTCCCGGTCAGATCAACACCTACATTGCAGATACCGACTTTCCATGGGAGTACACCTGGGTGGAATTTGACGGGCTCCGGGCAAAAGAGATCGTGGAAACTGCAGGTTTAAGTCCGGACCATCCGGTCTATCACAGCCACTCTGCAGATCTCCGCCAGAAAATGATGGAGGAAATGCTTTATATCAGCCATAATTCCCAGGAATCACCCTTTCATCTTATCGGACATACCTGGCTTTTTCTGGATTACTTTATGCGCTCTACTGAAACTGTCCGCATGAAACAGGATGGAAGTATCCGTGATTTTTATATCAAGGAGGCGCTCTCTTTTATTGAACAGAATTTCCAGAATGATATTTCCATTGAGGATATCGCAGCCTGCTGCGGCCTGAACCGAAGCTACTTCGGTAAGATCTTCCACGACACCATCGGACGTTCTCCCCAGGAATTCCTGATCAGCTATCGCATGACCAAAGCTGCAGAACTTCTTAAGATCACAGCCCTGTCTATCGCAGATATCGGAAATGCAGTCGGATATCCCAATCAGCTGCATTTTTCCCGGGCTTTCAAAAATGTATACGGAATGTCGCCAAGAAACTGGCGGATGAAAAACAGACTTATTGAAAAAAAGCCTCCGGCCAGAAAATAGCCGGAGGTTTTTTATTAAAAAATGTATTTACTTAAAATGTAAATTTATCAGCAAAGTATGCATCAAGCTCATCGATCTTCACACGTACCTGCTCCATAGTGTCACGGTCACGGACTGTAACTGCACCGTCATTCTCAGACTCGAAGTCATAAGTGATACAGAACGGAGTACCGATCTCATCCTGTCTGCGGTAACGTTTACCGATATTTCCACGGTCATCGTACTCACAGTTGTACTTCTTGGAAAGCTGCTGGTAGATCTTCTCAGCACCCTCGTTAAGCTTCTTGGAAAGCGGAAGCACACCGATCTTAACCGGTGCAAGTACCGGATGGAAATGAAGGACTGTACGGACATCGTTCTTCTCTGCATCCAGAACTTCCTCATCGTAAGCGCTGCAGAGGAAAGCAAGTACCATACGGTCTGCTCCAAGTGATGGCTCGATAACGTATGGGATATATTTCTGTTTCTTCTCATCATCAAAGTATGTGAGATCCTGGCCGGATACATTCTGATGCTGTGTCAGGTCATAATCTGTTCTGTCAGCGATTCCCCAGAGCTCGCCCCATCCGAATGGGAAAAGGAATTCCACATCTGTGGTAGCCTTGCTGTAGAAGCTCAGCTCTTCCTTATCATGATCACGGTAACGAACCTCATCATCCTTAAGTCCGAGAGCACTCAGCCAGTCAAGGCAGAACTTCTTCCAGTATGCAAACCACTCAAGATCTGTATCCGGCTCGCAGAAGAACTCAAGCTCCATCTGCTCGAACTCACGGGTACGGAATGTGAAGTTACCCGGTGTGATCTCGTTACGGAAGGATTTACCGATCTGGCCGATACCAAACGGAATCTTTTTACGGGATGTTCTCTGTACGTTCTTGAAGTTTACGAAAATACCCTGTGCAGTCTCCGGTCTTAAATATACAGTATTCTTGGCATCTTCGGTAACACCCTGGAATGTCTTGAACATCAGGTTGAACTGACGGATATCTGTGAAGTTGTGTTTACCACAGCTCGGACATCCTACCTCGTGTTCTTTGATGAAGTCCATCATCTTCTCCTGGGACCATGCATCTACGCTTCCCTCAATGGCAATGTCATGCTCTGCACAAAAGTCCTCAATGAGTTTATCTGCACGGAAACGCTCGTGGCACTCTTTACAGTCCATAAGAGGATCAGAAAATCCGCCAAGATGTCCGGAAGCGATCCATGTCTGCGGGTTCATAAGGATCGCACAGTCAACACCTACATTGTACGGAGACTCCTGAATGAATTTCTGCCACCATGCACGTTTTACATTATTTTTAAGCTCTACACCGAGATTTCCATAATCCCATGTGTTTGCCAGGCCGCCGTAGATCTCGGAACCCGGGTAAACAAATCCTCTGGCTTTTGCAAGAGCTACGATCTTTTCCATTGTCTTTTCCATGATTTCTCTCCTCTTGACTTGCAGCTGTTCCGCCAAATGCGTCCGGAAAGCTCCGGAAAAAGCTGCTTTTTTACATTTTTGGTCTTATTATACTAGTATCCTCATGATTTTTCAAGGATATTTCCATTTGCATTGCATCCTGTCCTGCTTTTGAAAAATAAATCGTTACGGTTATTCCGCAGCCGGCAGTGATCTATCTCATCAATTCCAGGATCTCCAGACTTTTAAACCGCTTGTCTGTATTCAGCTCCGTATACCGGTAAATGTGGCGTTCCAGTTCCCGCAGCACATCATCCCGTACTGTAAACGTATACAGCTTTGCCAGGGGGGACACGGCTATGTAGCGCATGGCATACAGGGCAGCCGCTGAGATCCGTTTCCTGTCCATGGCCATCCTACTGCAGTCCGCACACAGGATCCCATGCTCGTCCTGGGAGAAAAAAAGTTCTCCGGTTTCTTCCTCCGTAAGCTCTCTCCCGCAGCCCGCACACTGGAACAGCTGCGGCATCACGCCCTGGATTACCATAGTCCGCAGTTCATAGATACAGCGCACCAGCCGGTCTTCTATATGAGGATTCAAAATGGCTTTGATGGTCACATAGAGAAGATTCATCATCTCCTTCTCATCCGTTCCCTCTTTGCCAAAATAATCTGCCAGCTCCAGAAAATAATATCCATAGTAAACCCCCGGCTGCCGGGTGGCCAGCTCCACAAAATGATGCTGCACGCTGACCTGGTTCAGATTATAGCTCGTCCTTCCCTCATAAAGAGTAAAGCTTCCGAATACAAACGGGTTAGCTGCTGCCATGAACGGACTGTTCTGCCGTCTCGCTCCCTTGGCAAAAGCGGAGATCTTCCCCCTCTCTCTTGTGAGAAGGACGATCCGCTTGTCATAATCCCCTACCGGCATAGCAGAAAGTACCACTCCCTGTACGGTAATCAGATCACTCATTTTCAGATTTCTTTCTTATCATATCCAAAGTTCTTGATCAGGAAATCACTGTCTCTCCAGTTCTTAGTCACCTTGACCCAGAGCTTTAGGTTTACCTTTGCTTCCAGCATACGCTCCAGCTCATAGCGGGCATTGCTTCCGATCTTTTTCAACATGGCACCCTGTTTTCCGATGATGATGCCTTTGTGGGAATTACGCTCGCAGATGATGGTCGCATCAATATCTATGATGTTGCTTCTTCCCGGACGTTTCTTCATCCGGTCGATGGCAACGGCGATTCCGTGAGGGATCTCCTCATCCAGTGCATGCAGAGCCTTCTCACGGATGATCTCTGCGGCGATCTGGCGCTGAGGCTGGTCGGTAACTGTATCCTCATCATAGAACATCGGTCCGTACGGAAGATATTTGAAAATACTTGGAATGATATCCTGTGTGTTTTTTCCGCGGAGGGCAGAGCAAGGAATGACCTCTGCAAAATCGCAGATCTTACGGTAGGTATCGATCGCAGGAAGAAGCTCTTCTTTTTTTACCGTATCGATCTTGTTGATGATGAGAATCACTGGAACTCCAACCTTCTGCAGCTGCTCGGCAATGTGGCGCTCTCCCGCACCTACGAATGTGGACGGCTCCACCAGCCACATAATGGCATCTACTTCCTTCAGGGTTCTCTCCGCAACCTGTACCATGTATTCTCCAAGCTTGTTTTTTGCCTTGTGGATACCCGGTGTGTCCAAAAATACGATCTGTCCCTCATCACAGGTATACACAGTCTGTATCTTGTTTCTGGTTGTCTGTGGCTTGTTTGATGTGATGGCGATCTTCTGTCCGATAAGATGGTTCATCAGCGTGGATTTTCCAACATTCGGTCTTCCGATGATCGCAACAAAGCCTGATCTAAAATTATTATCCATTCTTTATCCTCTCATAATCCTTTCACAGCCTGCTATCCCATTTAACGGACAGCAGGCTTTGTTTCTCATCAGCCGATCAGTGGCTTCACTTCCATGAATACATCTTCCGCCTTCTCTATTGCAGTCTCACTTCCTACTACGCAGATCTGATCATCGGAAAGTACTGCTTCTACAAGAGCTGCCAGTTTCTGGATATCCTCCTTCTGCGCTCCGAGGATCTGATTTCTTTCCTTCTGGAGCATATCCTCTGTAACATTGGAGAAATATGCGGTTTTTGAGATACTTCCCTGCATCTGCGGAGTTCTCGGCACATCCTTGTTGCTGATCGTTCCGATAATATATTTTGTCATCTCACGCTCGTCTGCCTCAAAGGCACGGATATAATCCGGCACTCCTTGGTATACTTCCAGGGTTCTCTTTAGATGGGGATCACGGTAGGATACCAGGAAGCTCTCTCCGTTTCTCTTAAAGCCGCTCATGCAGCCATACGCTCCACCCTTTACACGAAGGTTGATCCAGAGATAATCGTAGCTTAAGATCACTTTCAGGATCTCCAGTGCACCGGTATACTCCAGGCCTTTTTTGCGGAAGTTTCCGTTCTGTGCCACATACTGGACCTGGCCGGAGGTCTTGAAGGCTTCGTTTTTCTTTATGCAGGGGGCCTGCTTCACAGACTCCGGCTTCTGTCCGTTAAACAAAACTTTTTTGATCCCGGCAGCCTGTGCTTTTACTACATCCAGAGATTCTCTCTCTCCGGTATAGCTTACACAGAAATTCTCCGGACGAAGTACCTCTTCCATCACCTTACGGAGATTTTTCACGATCTCATCCTTGCAGCTGTCAAAATCCTTCTCCAGTTTTTCGATAAACTGATAATATCCGATTCCTGCCATCTCATCCTGGAATGCCGCCATCGGAGATGCGTAGGAAGCACCACGGAGAACGGCGGTGGAATGGCCTGCACTTGCAAGGCTGGCCTGGGCTCTGGATCTCACTCTGGCAATGATCTCGTAGAGACGTTTGGTGTCATCCAGCTTCGAAGTTGTAAGAACCTCCCGGATCATGGAAAACATGAAATCCATCTCCGGATATAACGCTTTTCCTCTTACGGCAAACATGGCACGGAATGCATCGGTATCCTGGGCATCATCAAAAACCTCTATCCCATAGGCAATACCGCCGGTTCTCGCATTCACTTCATTAAACAACTCGCCATATGTGTAATTCTCTGTATCCACTGCACCAAGCACAGATTTCAGAAGGCCCAGATAATGGACTGTGTCAACATCAAAGTCATGGATCTCAAAAAGAAGATCTGCATAACCGATACCATTGGTGCACACATCATGATACAGAAACAGGCTGTCCTCCACATGGTGCTCCTCGTTTGTCAGTCCTGTGATCTCTTTTTTGATATCTTCTCTGGAAAGCATCGGGATACAGGTCAGTGTTTCCGGATCTTCCTCGGATTCCTGATAAGCTTCCAGGGCTTTTGTATTCTCTACCATCCGGGTAAGCTCTTCATCAGAAAGGCTCTTTCTGTAATTCTCCAGTTTTTCTTCCAGTTCTTTGTCTCTCTTAGCAGCAAGGCCTTTCTCCGGTACCAGGGAAAGGATCGCGCCATGGGTATTATCCAGAAGATATTTACGGATCAGATCCTCAAAATATCCCTCTTCCAGAGCTTTTTTGAGGAACTCAAATCCCTCAAGAAGCTGTACTTCACAGAACGGCTTTGTATCGTCATAAAGCCAGCTGCTTAAAATATCCAGGCCATACATCAGTCCCTTCGGATAGGAAGAGAAATCTGCCTCACGGAAACGGAATTCGTAGTAGTTGATTCCGGCTGTTACTGCCTTCTTGTCGATACCTTCCTCCATGATCTTTGTGAGGGTGTCACGGATCACTTTGACAAATTCCTCTTTCTGGCTTAAGTTGGCTCCCTTTGCCACGATGGAGAAATAGGTCTGTTTGATTCCATCCTCAAAGGAGCCATAGATATCCTTGCCGATCTTTGCATCCAGAAGTGCCTGCTTCAGTGGTGCACCCGGTGCGCTTAAGAGAGCATAATCCAAAACCTCGAAAGCAAGACTCAAGTTGATATCTGCCGCTTCACCCACAACCATATTGTAGGAAAGATAGGTGTTATCCTCTTCTCCCTCATCCTCTGATACCGGATAAGACTTCTGGATGTCCTTTACCTGAGCAAAGGCTTCCTGATCCCGGATCTCGGAATCAATGACAAGAGAATCAAAGGCAGACAGATAATGGCTGTCAAGAAATTCCAGTTTCTCCTCCATATCCATGTTTCCGTAGAGATAGATAAAGCTGTTGGACGGATGATAGTACTGTCTGTGGAAATCCAGAAATTCCTCATAGCTGAGATCCGGAATATTTACAGGATCTCCGCCGGACTCACAGCCATAGGTTGTATCCGGGAACAGCGAATTCATGATCTCTCTCTCCAGAACATCATCCGGTGAGGAAAAAGCACCCTTCATTTCATTGTAAACGACACCGTTGTATTTCAGCGGGCCTTCTTTTTTCTCCAGATGGTAGTTCCAGCCTTCCTGACGGAAAATCTCTTCTTTTTTGTAAATATTCGGATAGAATACCGCATCCAGATATACATGCATCAGATTCTGGAAATCCCGGTCATTACAGCTTGCTACCGGGTAGCAGGTCTTATCCGGATAGGTCATGGCATTAAGGAAGGTATTAAGAGAACCTTTTACCAGCTCCACAAAAGGATCCTTAAGCGGAAATTCCCTGGAGCCGCACAGTACGCTGTGTTCCAATATATGAGCAACACCTGTGCTGTTTTTCGGCGGTGTACGGAATGCAATGTTAAAAACCTTATTCTCATCACTATTCTCGATGAGCATCACTCTGGCTCCTGTTTTTTTGTGTCTCAGAAGCCATCCTTTTGAATGAATATCCTGAAGCTCCTCTTCCTTCAGGACTTCATATGCTTTCAGATGATTGGGATTCATAAAATAGTAACCTCCTGAATGTTTCTCTTCACACCCGACATGGATCTTCGTTCAAAAAATCTCAGAATATTTTATCGGATGCATGGCAACAAAAGGCTGCCTGAGTAGTCAGACAGCCTGAAACGGAAGCGCTCCGGCCTCCTAAATGTTTCCTTCGTTGGGATAATACTGCCTGTAGATCTCTCTGGCAGCTCTTGTGATGATTCCAAGCTCAGCTTCCATTCCAAGATTAGCCGGAAGCTCCACAGCTGTTTCCCTGATGTCTCTCTGGACCTTGGCCTTCGCACTGTCCTCCTTGATGTGGATCAGGCCGAAAATCGTTGTGTTATAGGATTTATCTGTCTGACAGAGATCCATGTAGACCAGAACCAGATGACAGCATTCCCGGTAAAGAAGCTCCTCATAAAGGCCGCCCTTTTCCTGGAACTCCTGAAATTTCAGCTTCTTAAGATACTTGCCTATCTCTTTCTTCGCACTTCTTGTACCAAAGAATCTGGAAGCGGAATTCCGGTTAAACTCCATGGTCATCCAGAGACCGAGATAACCGTCTGCCCTGGTATCACCAGTCTCAGCTTTATCGCTGTAACGGATCTCCCAGAGTTCCTTGCGGATCCTGTTTTCTTCCGGTTCTTCTCCTGCTGCAATGGACTGCTCCAGAAGCTTCAGGCGTTCCATGGGATCTTTCTCTCTATAGTATTTCGCAATTGTTGGTGTATCCATTCATTCTTCCTCCTGATATCTGAATATTATATCAGACAACCTGCCAAAAATACACCCCTATCTGTGATTTCGAAGCTTTTTCCCGGGGCTTTTCACTTTTTTTCCGCGGTTATCACATAGATATACATTGCGGATATACCACAGGGTCTTATCCTCTCCGTATTTATCCAGGATCCGGAGAAGTCCCTCCAGCTCTTTCTTTGTCTGTGGGTGGATAAACCACAGCTTCTCCTTGCTTTTCAGAAAATACTGCAATGGTTCATGATAGGTATATTCCTCTCCCAGATAGTTTCTGGATGCACTGATCCGGTCCATGACCATTTCCGCCACATATTTTCTGGGCATTCTGGCTCCCATGATCACATGCTCACCGTCAAGGGAATAGTCTACCCAATGTTCAAAATGGTGTCTGTTTCTTCCCTTATGGTGCAGCCAGGACATGGATACGCCGGTTGCCTCACGTTCTGCGTTGTTGGGACTTCTTGTCCCCTGATAATATTTACAGCCTACCAGAAATTCCGTCGGGGAATATTTGGACAGGTCATGAAGCAACCCCTGCTTATATAACCCGATACGAAAACAATATTTCATCACCAGAAGCTTATGCCTCGTGATGGTCCTGAAGTGCAGCCACGGGTGCCATGATCGCATCTTTCTCCGCCTCCTGTCTGCCCAGCAATACCACAATGGCGCGGGGGCCTATTTCGATTGATTTTTTATATTCTTCTTCCTCCTCCAGACAGAATCCTGTTCCGTGAAGAGAGGTATCTGCGATTTTTTTCCAGCACATGCCTTCCGGGAGATTGGGCAGAGCAAGGCTCCGGTTTTCCCAGTGGAAATTATAGCCGATGTAAATAAAATCATCCTCTGCAGCCTCCAGATCCTCTTTTTCCCTTGCATAGGCTCCGTAGTACATCATACCAAGAAGCCTGCTGGTATTCTCATAGCTCAGATACCAGGCACGTTCCCCGTGAAGAGACACATCCGGGAACCCCTTGGTCAGATAATCTACCCCTTTCAGTTCCACCGGCATATGAAGAACGGGATGGGCCTTACGAAAAGCAATGGCATCCTTTACAAATTTCCTCAGTCCCTGGTTTCTGGAAAGGCCCTTCCAGTCTGTCCAGCCGGTAGCATTATCCTGACAGTAGGCATTATTGTTTCCGCTCTGGGAATTGCCGAATTCATCACCGTGATAGATCATGGGAACACCCTGACTCAGCAGCATCATCAGAAAGGCATTTTTGATCTGGCGTTCCCTCATCTGACGGACGGAAACCTTACGGGTAGGGCCTTCCACACCACAGTTCCAGGAATAATTATAGCTGCTTCCGTCCTGATTGCCCTCGCCATTGGCCTCGTTATGTTTATAATTGTAGCTCACCAGGTCATTCATGGTAAATCCGTCCTGGCAGACCATGTAATTGATCACTCCATGATTCTCGCTGTTATGACGGATATGCCACGCTGCAGCCTCCACCATACCTTCATCGCTTTTCAGGAAACGGCGCATATCCTGGAGAAAATTCATATTGCTCTCCGCTCCGCAGCGTCTGACCGGAAACTTTCCTCTGTAAAAATGATCAAAATCAAAGCCCTGGAAGATCAGTTTTGCTCCGGAAAGGATCCCATCCCGAAGAAGCATCTCCCGGTTAAAGCCCTCTCCCAGCACATGAAATCCATCTACATGGTAAAAATCTCTCCAGAACTGCAAAGCTCGAAGAGCCATCAGGCTGTCTGTTTCCTCTGGAAAATAGAATTCCATGATACAGGCAATGCCGTTCTTGTGCAGCTCCCGGATCATATACCGAAATTCCTGCTCCGGTTCTCTGGTGCTGCAGTAAGCACTCTTCGGGCTGAAATAGAAGCCGGATGCATAGCCCCAGTAATTCACTACATTTTCCTTTCGACGGGTCTTGATGTGTTCACTGCCTTCCTTCGGTTTATTGATCGGAACCTCACAGAATTCATAGGCAGGCATCAGTTCAATGGCATTGATCCCAAGTTCTTTCCAGTAAGGGATCATCTCTGTCAGGCCAAGAAAAGTCCCCTTATGGGAAACCATCTTTCTGGCAAGCTTCGTATAACCACGGACATGAAGCTTGTACAGGATCATATTTTCATATTCTACTGCCGGTGCAGTTTCATTTTCCCAGCCGGAAACATTCTCATTAAGGAAGCGACAGCGGACCTCCTTTTCCGGATCGTAAGGTACTCCGAAATGCTCTCTCCCGTGAAGTCCGTATGCATACGGATCCTGCACGATCTCACCGTCTATTTTATAATTATATTCAAACTCCTTCAGAGAAGCACTGCACAGCTTCAGTGCCCACACACGTCCTGTATGGAAATCCTTTGGAAAAACGATCTCCACCGGTGCGGCAGCTCCTCTTTTTTTATATAAAAGCAGGGACACTTCGGAATCCTCCGATGCCTCCACTGCAAAATTATAACCGCCCTCCATTTTGTTGGCGCCAAGTATCAGCGGCTGACCTTTTTCCACTCGACCTAATCTGCGGCTTGCCAAGGCAACTCCTCCTTTTCTCTTTTTATTATTCAAATCCATAGAAATCCTTTTCGCCGGATCCGTCACAGATCAATATCCAGCTCAACCGGGCAATGATCGGATCCCATGATCTCTCCGTGGATCTTCGCATCCTGAAGCTTTTCTTTCAGGGAAGGGGAAACAAGGAAATAGTCGATACGCCAGCCGGCGTTCTTCTCTCGTGCACGGAAACGGTAGGACCACCAGGAGTAAACGCCCTCTTTATCCGGATAAAAATAGCGGAATGTATCAATAAAGCCACTCTCAAGGGCTCTGGTAAAGCAGGCTCTCTCTTCATCAGTAAAGCCTGCATTTTTGCGGTTGGTCTTCGGGTTCTTGAGATCGATCTCCTGATGTGCCACATTAAGGTCGCCACAGCAGATCACCGGTTTCTTCTCCTGCAGTTTCAGGAGATAAGCCAGGAAATCCTCTTCCCATTTCATACGATATTCCAGACGGCGGAGCTCACTCTGGGAGTTGGGAGTATATACAGTCACAAAATAATACTCATCGAATTCCAGCGTGATGACACGTCCTTCTTTATCATGCTCCTCTATCCCGATCCCGTAAGCCGCAGACAATGGCTCCCTCTTCGTAAAAATGGCTGTACCTGAATAGCCTCTGCGGTTTGCGTAGTTCCAGTACTGATGATATCCGGGAAGTTCCAGCTTTACCTGTCCCTGCTGGCATTTCGTCTCCTGCAGACAGAAAATATCCGCATCCAGCTCATGAAAGCGTTCCTCAAAGCCCTTGGTGATACAGGCCCGGATCCCATTTACATTCCAGGAAATAAATTTCATATTTTTATATTTTCTCCTCATTTTTTCGTCATATTTTTATTATATCTCACATTGTCGGATTAAGCAAAAAATATTTTGAAAGTTTTCTCAGGCTCTCAAATATTTTGTTGCTGTTCTACGTCATATCTGTTAAAATGTTCTCTATATCATGCAGAGCTGCCCCCTTATTTACAGGCAGCAGCAGAACGGAGGATTTTTTTATGAGTGATGAATTTAACAAAAGCGGATGTGCACCAAGCGACTGCGCTTCCTGTACAGCCAACTGCGAAAGCAAGGTAGATGAGGCACATCATACCATTACCCTGACTATGGATGACGATACTGAGGTAGAATGTGCCATCCTTACTATTTTCCCTGTAGAGAACAAAGAATATATCGCACTTCTCCCACTGGATGAGAACGGCCAGAATGAGACCGGTGAGGTTTATCTCTACAGTTTCTCCCGCACAGCAGACGGCGATCCGATGCTGGCAAACATTGAAGATGATGAAGAGTACGACGCTGCCGCAAATGCCTTTAACGCAGTCGTGGAAAAAGCACGTGCAGACGAGGAGGCAGACGCACCTCTCAGCTAAACAGTGCATTTATCGGAAAGCAGTAACTACACAAAACAAGCCCGGAAAATCGGATGTATGTGGTCTTCACACCTCCGCCTTCCGGGCTTTTGTTTTATTTTGTGGTACTTCCGAAGCCACCGTTTCTTACTGCATCTGCATCGTCATCCACAGTGATTCCGTATTCCACAAAGATCCCCTGCATAAAACCGGTTCCTGCCGGGATCTGGATCGTTTTATCTTCTCTTGTATCGTTAGTCAGCTTGGCAAAGATATGACCTTCGTTGTCGGAAAAGAAATAATCGCTGTCAATGATTCCCACTGTGTTATTCAACTGCAGCCGGAATTTAAATCCCAGTCCGCTTCTCGGATAACATTTCAGAACCCAGCCCTCTTCCATCTCTACACGGATACCAGTCGGTATCTTTACGATCTCACCTGGCTTCATGGTCACATCCACAGGTGCATAAAAATCATATCCTGCACTTCCGGTCGTAGCTCTCTTCGGAAGCTTCAGACTGTCGTAGATATTCCGGATCTCCTCTTCTGAATACTGTTCAAAGGTATCCTTCCAGTCCTTTGCAAACTGTTCAAAACTTACCTTGTGAAATTTCGCAATTCTTTTCATTTTTCGTTCCACTCCCAATAGGTAATTTCAAAAAACCTCTGATCACTCCGTGTACAGAACCACACGGTTCTCACGAAGTGACGCCTGTACATCGATCACCCTCTGATTTGAGGAGCCTTTCCATTTCAGACGAACCTCTTTCTTGTCCACCTGAAATTCCCCGTCCACGCATACATCCAGATAATGGATGATCTCGTACTGCTGGATTTCTTCCCAGAGAGAACCCGTATACAGCCAGATCGTCTTATCCGGATACTTCTCTCTGATCTCTCTTGCAAGAGCTGTTACCTCAGCGATATTGGAAGGATGCAGAGGATCGCCTCCTGAAAAGGTGATCCCGCTGATATAATCCTTGTCCAGCTCTGCAAATATCTCAGCTCGCTCGCTGTCCGTAAAGGGCAGACCTCCATTCGGATCCCAGGTAATGGGATTCTGGCACTCCCGGCAGCCGTGTGAACAGCCAGCTACCCAGAGCACTACACGAAGTCCGTCTCCGTTTAACATATCGTCCTTGGTAATATTGTGGTATCTCATCATTTATGCTTCTTCCGGTACATCCTTCATGCTGAAGCTGATTCTTCCCATCTTGTCCTTGCCAAGGCAGATAACCTTAACTTTGTCGCCAAGTGTGAGAACATCCTCAACACGGTTGATCCTCTGTTTGGAGATCTTGGAAATGTGTACCATTCCCTCCTTGCCCGGTGCAAACTCAAGGAATGCGCCAAACTCTTTGATGCTGACTACGCGTCCTGTAAAGATCTGTCCTGCCTCAAACTCGGTAGTGATGATCTCGATCATACGTTTTGCTTCATCCATACCCTTCTGGTCTGTTCCGCAAATAGAAACTGCGCCGTCGTCTGTGATGTCGATCTTCACACCTGTACGCTCGATGATCGTGTTGATAGTCTTTCCTCTCTGTCCGACTACATCACCGATCTTCTGCGGGTCGATCTGGATCTGGATGATCTTCGGAGCAAACTCCCCAACAGTTGTACGAGGCTTGTCGATACATTTCTCCATAACTTCTGTCAGGATATATTCTCTTGCCTCTTTTGTTCTGCGGATCGCTTCCTCAACGATCGGTCTTGTAAGACCATGGATCTTAATATCCATCTGGATCGCTGTGATTCCGTCATGTGTTCCGGCTACCTTGAAGTCCATATCTCCGAAGAAGTCCTCAAGGCCCTGGATATCTGTAAGAACGATGTAATCATCGTCTGTTTCACCTGTAACAAGTCCGCAGGAAATACCTGCAACCGGTTTTCTGATCGGTACACCGGCAGCCATCAGTGACATGGTAGATGCACAGATACTTGCCTGGGATGTGGAGCCGTTGGACTCAAATGTCTCAGATACGGTACGGATTGCATATGGGAATTCTTCCTCTGTAGGAAGTACCGGTACCAGTGCTCTCTCAGCAAGTGCTCCGTGACCGATCTCACGACGTCCCGGTCCTCTGGAAGGCTTGGTCTCACCTACAGAGTAGGACGGGAAGTTGTAGTGGTGCATATATCTCTTGGATGTCTCAAACTCATCCAGTCCGTCAAGACGCTGTGCCTCTGTAAGAGGAGCAAGTGTAGTAACGGTACAGATCTGAGTCTGTCCTCTTGTGAACATGGCAGAACCATGAACTCTCGGGATGATATCTGTCTCTGCAGCCAGCGGACGGATCTGTCTGATCTCACGTCCATCCGGACGTTTATGATCTTTGAGGATCATCTTGCGGACAGTCTTCTTCTGGTACTGATATACAGCCTCACCGAGAACGGCAAGCCATTCCTCATTGTCTGCAAAAGCTTCTTTCAGCTTATCAGTGATCTCGCTGATGTTATTCTCACGTGTCTGCTTGTCATCAGAGAATACGGCAACCTCCATCTCTTCCGGAGGAACGATCTTCTTGATCTCATCAAAAAGCTCCTGAGGTACTGCACAGGACTCGTAGGAATGTTTCTCTTTTCCGCACTCTGCTACGATCTGGTCGATGAATTTGATGATCTCCTGGTTCACTTCATGAGCCTTGTAGATAGCCTCGATCATCTTATCTTCCGGGATCTCATTAGCTCCGGCCTCAATCATGATAACCTTCTCTCTTGTAGAAGCAACCGTAAGCTGAAGATCAGAAACTGCCTTCTGTGCAAGTGTCGGGTTGATGATAAACTCGCCGTCGATCATACCAACCTGTGTGGTTGCGCATGGACCGTCAAATGGGATATCAGAAATACAGGTTGCAATGGAAGAACCAAGCATAGCCGGGATCTCCGGATTGCATTCCGGATCAACAGACATAACCATATCTACCAGAGTTACGTCATTTCTGTAATCCTTTGGAAACAGCGGACGCATCGGACGGTCGATAACACGGGATGTAAGGATTGCATGCTCGCTTGCCTTACCCTCTCTCTTGTTGAATCCTCCCGGGATCTTTCCTACTGCATACATCTTCTCCTCATACTCAACACTTAACGGGAAGAAATCGATTCCTTCTCTTGGCTCTTTGGATGCGGTAGCAGTAGCAAGGACTGTAGTATCACCATAGTGCATAAGAGCAGCACCATTGGCCTGTTTCGCTACACGTCCGATATCTACAGTCAGTGTTCTTCCTGCAAGTTCCGTGGAATAACTTTTGTACATATTCGTTCTCCTTTTCTTATTATATTAATATCTGACAGGAGCCCGAAACAACTGAAAAGACCACTTCCTTTGAAAAAGATCTCGACCGGAAATGGGCTTTTCAGTAGTCTCGGAAATCACTCCTGCGGTAATTCCGTCTGTGTTTATCACACATGTTAAAATGGGGCGGATGGAATCATCCGCCCCTCCCGTAGCAATTATTTTCTTAAACCTAATTTCTCAATCAGTGCACGGTATCTTTCGATGTCTGTTTTCTTAAGATAAGCAAGAAGGCCACGTCTCTGACCTACCATTTTCAGAAGACCTCTTCTGGAATGATGATCTTTGTGGTGTGTTTTAAGATGCTCTGTGAGCTCCTGGATTCTTGCTGTAAGAACTGCAACCTGAACCTCCGGTGAACCTGTGTCACCCTCTGTTCTTGCATACTCTTTCATGATCGCTGTTTTCTTTTCTTTAGAAATCATTATTGTTTCCTCCTTGAAATTTTAATTAAACGCCGGGTATTAAGAAGTGGTCGGAGTCTCCGGCTTCTGAATACTGGCTTTTTTCACCTCGAACAGTATAGCACACGGTTTCTGACCTGTAAACTGTTTTTTCGAAAAGTTTTTCCCGAAAGTTTTTATTTTTCGAGGCTGCGGAAATAAGCCTTTCCCTTTTCTGCATCCTTCAGGAGCTGCTGCTTCAGTGCTTCTATGGACGAAAAGCGCTTCTCCGGTCTGGAATAATGAAAGAATTCCACTCTGCAGGGCTCTCCGTACAGATCCTCTTCACAGTCAAAAAGATAGGTCTCAACACCCAGGAATTTCTCTCCTATGGTTGGTTTATATCCTACGTTTGTGATCCCGCAAAGGGTTCTGTCCTTAAAATGGGACACTGTATCATAAACGCCATTTGGCGGCATCAGCTTTTCTTTTGCAGGAACGATATTAGTAGTGGGAAGAAGGACCTTATGTCCCATTCCTCTTCCATGTTCGATCACACCGTCCACAAAAAAGGGGATTCCCAGCAGATCATTAACCTTTTCCATATTTCCCTTTTTCAGTTCCTCACGGATAAATGTACTGCTGATCTTTCTGCGGCCTTCCATTTCTTTCGGAACAACATCCACAGTAAAGCCAAGCTTCCTTCCCATAGTCTCCAGAAGCTGTGGTGTTCCCTTGCGTTCATACCCGAACCTGAAATCTTCTCCCACTGCAACATGCTCCGCCTGAAGATCTCCCACCAGGATCTCTTTAACAAAGGTTTCTGCCTTCATATGACGGATCCGGTTATCCAGCGGACATTCGATCAGCACATCCACGCCTGCTTTCTCAAGAAGCTGACATCGTTCCTCTTTTGTAAAGATCATCTGACTGCCGATGCCAAGAGAAAAAAGGACTGTCTGCAGACCTTTTTCTTTCTGTTCCAGGATCTTCTCCACCAGTTTCTGGTGTCCACGGTGTATGCCGTCAAATTTTCCAAGTGTCACCGCACTCTTTGAAAGGCGCGGAAATTCTCCGTCGATCTTCAAGTATTCCATATCTTCTGCTGCTCCTGCAAGTTTTTATAAAATGTCATACAAAAAACATGCGGATGGGTACGTATTTCTGTTTTCTTTCATCCCAGCCGTATATTCCTGTGAAATTTCCGCTGCTTTTATACATCCGGACTTTTTCTTCCCTGCTGCCTCCCTGTACCAGTTCTTCCGGAAGCGGGTTTCCGTTATTGAGAAGTCTGTCTCCCTCCGGTGTACAGGTAAGGACCGGATACATGGAAAGTACATCCTCGATGGAAACAAGCTTTTCCCCGATGGTCCCATCGGCAACCGCCTCCTCCACCTGGGAAAGTGTCATGCTCTCTTCCAGAGTGAAATTTCCGGACCTGGTCCGAAGCAGCTCTTCCATGGCTCCGCCGCAGCCTAATTTTTCTCCGATGTCATTGCAAAGTGTACGGATATAGGTGCCCTTGCTACAGGTAACGCTTATGCGTACCAGCGGAAGCTCCATATCCAGTATCCTTATCTCATAAAAAACCACAGGGCGCGGCTTACGCTCTATGGTTTTTCCTTCTCTGGCCAGTTCGTAAAGCTTCTTTCCGTTTACCTTCAGAGCCGAATACATAGGAGGGATCTGCAGCTGTTCTCCCACAAAGGATCCCACTGCCTCACGGACTTCCTCTTCCGTGACGGTCACAGGTTTCTCAGAAAGAACAGCTCCGGTCATGTCCTGGGTATCTGTGGAAACTCCCAGCCTTAAAACCGCCTCATATGTTTTTTCTTTTTCTGTAAGAAGCTCCACCAGCCGGGTCCCCTTGCCCAGTGCAACAGGAAGTACTCCCTCTGCTGCCGGATCCAGAGTCCCAGTATGGCCAATCTTTTTCATGTGGAGAATCCCACGCAGCTTTGCAACAACATCATGAGAGGTATAACCTTTTTCCTTTCGGATCACAAGTATTCCGTCCATGATCTTATCTTTACTCCTCTGCAAGCTGTTTTTCAATTTCAGCAGTAAGGTTATTGATCACATCGTACATGGAGCCCTGCATATCACAGCCGGCTGCACGCACATGTCCGCCGCCTCCGAAAAATACGGCAATCTTGCTTACATCCACCTTACCATTGGAACGGAGAGATACCTTAAAGAGCTGCGTCTGCATCTCATAGATAAAGATCGCAACCTCCACACCAGCAGTCAGACGGAGCTGGCTCACGATTCCCTCCAGATCCTTTCCTTCCACACTGTAGAAATCCATCTCCCGTTTTTTCAGATATCCGACCACACACTTACCGCCCTGAAGGAGAATACTCTCTGCCAGGACACGTCCCATGACCTGATTCTGAAGATATGTTTTCTGGTAAAAGGACTCATCGATGATCCTGCTGAAATCAAATCCTGTTTTCATCAGTTCTCCGGCGATCCTCATGGTTTCCGGTGTTGTGGAAGAATACTGGAACACGCCGGTATCATGTGCCATTCCTGTATAAATAGGAACCGCAATAGAACGATCGATCTTGTCTGAATCCAGAAGTCCGTAAAGAACTTCGCTGGCAGAGCTGATCTCGCCTCTTACATGATTGACATCCGCAAATCCGTTATTGCTCACATGATGATCAATGCAGGCTGTCTTTTTTGCTGCATCGAAATATTTCCGAGCAACAGCAAGCCTGTCCAGTGCGCTGACATCACAGGTGATAAAAAGATCATACACCTTATCTTCTTCTGCTTCTGTCTTAACCTCATCCATTCTGTCAATGTAATCAAATACAGGTTTCCGGTCTTCCAGATAAACATCTGCTTCTATATCAGGAAAATATTTCCGGATATAGAGATACAGAGCCATACAGGAACCAATGCAGTCTCCATCCGGACGGATGTGACCGCCAATGCCAACGGTTTTTACATTTTCCAGTATTTCTGAAATGTTTTTCATTTTTTCCACCTATTCCTCTGTTTCCATCCCACTCATTACGTCATTGATCTTCTTTGACATATTTACACCATATTCAATAGACTCATCCAGAACAAAACGGATCTCCGGTGTATTGCGGAGATTCAGTCTTCTGGCCAGTTCTCTCCGAACATAGCCCTCTGCATTCTTTAAGCCCCGGAGGGTGGAATCCTTGGCCTGCTTCTCGCCCAGCACACTGATGTAAGCTTTGCAGGTCTTAAGATCCGGTGCCACCTCAACAGCTGTCACAGAAGTCATCGGATGAATTCTGGGGTCCTTGATCTCGCTGTGTATGATGGTGCTGAGTTCTTTTTGAACTGCACCATTCACACGTGTATTTTTAATGCTGTTTTTTCTCATTACGAATCACTCCTATCTTGGTACCTCTACCATGATATATGCTTCGACTTTATCTTCTTCTTTGACATCATTAAAGTCATTAAATACAAGACCACACTCATATCCGGCACGAACTTCCTTGACATCATCCTTAAATCTCTTCAGGGATGCAAGCTCACCCTCGAAGATCTGGTCCTCACCTCGTGTGATACGAACCTTACAGTTACGCTGGAATGTACCATCCAGCACATAGCTTCCTGCGATGGTTCCGACACCGGATGCCTTGAACAGCTGACGAACCTCTGCGTGACCGATAACCTTCTCCTCGAATACAGGATCCAGCATACCCTTCATAGCTGCCTCTACATCCTCGATCGCCTGATAAATGACTTTATAAAGTCGAAGGTCAACGCCCTCCTGCTCAGCAAGCTGTTTTGCTGTAGTATCCGGACGTACGTTAAAGCCGATGATGATCGCATTGGATGTTGCAGCAAGGCTGACATCAGACTCATTGATGGCACCTACACCACCATGGATCACCTTAACGATAACTTCCTCGTTGGAAAGCTTGGTAAGGCTCTGTTTAACAGCCTCAACAGATCCCTGTACATCGGCCTTGACGATGATCGGAAGCTCCTTAAGATCGCTGGCCTGGATCTGGTCAAACAGGTTATCCAGAGAAAGCTTGCCTTTGGTCTCCTCGAGAAGACGGCTCTTGTTCTCTGTAACGAATGCGCCTGCAAAGTTCTTGGCTTCTTTATCGCTCTCAAAGGACATCAGGATCTCACCTGCATTAGGAACATCACCAAGTCCGAGGATCTCAACCGGAGTAGACGGACCTGCCTCTTTTACACGACGTCCCTTATCATCCATCATTGCACGTACCTTACCATTGCATGCACCTGCGGCAATAAAGTCTCCCACATGAAGAGTACCCTTCTGAACAAGGATGGTAGCAACCGGTCCTTTACCTTTATCAAGCTGAGCCTCAATAACAAGACCTCTTGCCTCACGGTTCGGATTGGCTTTGAGCTCGGAAACCTCAGCAGTAAGAAGAATCATCTCAAGAAGATTCTCAATTCCTTCTCCTGTATGTGCGGATACCGGAACAAAGATGGTGCTTCCGCCCCAGTCCTCAGGAATCAGTTCATACTCGGAAAGCTCCTGTTTTACACGCTCTACATTTGCACTTGGTTTATCGATCTTATTGATGGCAACGATGATCTCAACACCGGCTGCCTTTGCATGGCTGATCGCCTCTACTGTCTGCGGCATTACACCATCGTCTGCGGCAACGACCAGAACTGCGATATCTGTAGCGTTGGCACCACGCATACGCATAGCTGTGAACGCCTCATGTCCCGGTGTATCCAGGAATGTGATCTTCTGACCTTTGATATTTACCACGTAAGCACCGATGTGCTGTGTGATTCCGCCGGCCTCGCCTCTGGTTACGTTTGTATTACGGATGGCATCCAGAAGAGATGTTTTACCATGGTCAACGTGACCCATAACACAGACTACCGGAGGTCTCGGAACCATATCATCCTCATCCTCTTCGTCCTCTTTGAGGAGCTCTGCGATCACATCCACCTTTTCTTCCTTCTCAGCAATGATATCAAAGCCAAGTGCGATCTCCTCTGCCTTTTCAAAGTCGATCTCCTGGTTTACTGTTACCATGACACCTTCCATGAAAAGCTTCTTAACGATCACTGACGGCTGCATCTTCATCGCGTCCGCAAGCTCACGGATAGTAAGCTTCTCCGGAATGGTGATCTCCTTGATCTCCGGTTTCTTCTCTTCCTGCTTCGGCTGTGGATTCGGTTTCTGAAGTGCTTTCGGGATTCTGGAATTCGGTCTGCGTCCGCCCTGATTTGGTCTGCGTCCGCCCTGGGTACCTTTCTCGAATTCTTTCTTCTTGTTCTTATTCTCTCTGTCACGCTCACGCTTGCTGTCCTTGGATGTCTTGGTCAGCTCCGGAGTGAATACAGCATCTGAAGAGCCACCGCTTCTTCTCTGTCCCGGACGCTGTCCGCCGCCCTGGCCACCACGGTTTGCTCCGCTGAAACGGTTGTCTCCGCTTCTTCCGCCTTCGGAACGTCCGCCCTGGCCTCCCTGGCCACGGTTTGCTCCACCGCCGAAACGATTTCCTCCGTCTCTTCTTCCTTCAAAGCTTCCGCCCTGACCTCCCTGGCCACGGTTTGCTCCACCGCCGAAACGGCTTCCGCCTCTTCCGTCATTCTGACGTGGGCCTCTGTTTCCCTCGCCCTGTCTTGCCGGACGTCCCTCACCATTCTGGGAACGGTTTCCGCCAAAACGATTTCCTCCGTCTCTTCTTCCCTCGAAGGTTCTTCCGTCACGATTTCCGTCTCTTCTTCCTTCCGGACGGTTGCCCTGCGGTCTTCCGCCCTGAGTACGATTCTGACCACTCTGACCGTTTCTCTGCTCACCGGACTCACCATTTCTTGTGTTTGCTCCTGCGCTTCTCTGACCGCCGTTCTGTGGACGTGCCGGTCCCTTTCTCTCGCCTGCTGCCGGTTTTCTTCTTCCTTTACCGCCATCGCTGGCATTCTGTGCATGAAATACACGGATGATATTTTTTTTCTTTTTCGGTGCTTCAGATTTGTTACCCTCTGTATTCACCGTTGTTGTCTTTTCTTCTGTTTTTGGAGTATCCAATTGTCTATATTGCTCCTTTCCCGATCTGTTGAATTTATCTTTTATCATTTCTATCGTCAAACCTCCTTACAGACGCCTGTATCATGCAGGTTATCTGCCGGATTCTTTTTCCAGCGCCTTCATGATCGCCTTTGCAAAATTTTCGTCCTGCACGGCAAGGCTGGCACGGAATTCTTTGCCCATTGCTCTGCCCAGGCTCTCTTTGTCTGAAAGGAAATATAACGGAACTTCATAATAGGTACACATATTCCGAAATTTCTTTTTTGTGTTTTCGGAAGCATCATCTGCCACCAGTGCCAGGAAACCTTTTCCTGTTTTTACGGATTTCTCTGTGGAAAATTCTCCGCTCACTGTTTTTCCTGCTTTTGTCGCAAGTCCGATGAGTGATAAAACCTTATTGTTTTTCAATTGATCCAAACTCCTTTTTGAGGTTCTGATACACTTCATCCGGAACTGCCATTTTCAAGGAACGCTCCAGGCCATGGTTTTTGATAGCCTTTTCCAGGCATTCCTCTGAGAAACAAAGGTATGCGCCGCGTCCGTTTTTCTTACCTGTAGCGTCCAGGATGATCTCATTCTCTGATGTCCTGAGAACTCGTATCATTTCCTTTTTGCTTTTCATTTCCCTGCAGCCGGTACACTGACGCATGGGAATCTTGGTTCTCGTTTTCATTATTCTTCGGCATCTCCATCTGCTGTTTCTTCAGCTTCTGTTTCTGTCTCTTCTGTATCTTCCTCTACTTCTTCAAGCTCTTCGGAAACAGCCTCTTCTGTCATTTCTTCCTCTGCTTCCTCGTGTTCCTCATCGTAATCATCGTAGAAGTCACCGGACTCTCTTGCCTGTGTCTCGCTCTTGATGTCGATCTTGAAGCCTGTAAGTCTTGCAGCAAGACGTGCGTTCTGTCCTTCCTTACCGATAGCAAGGGAAAGCTGGTAATCCGGAACTACGACCAGTGCGGTCTTCTCATCCGGGTCAGCCATAACTGCGATAACCTTTGCAGGGCTTAATGCATTCTCAATAAGGATCGCCGGGTTCTCATCCCAGTTGATGATATCGATCTTCTCACCGTGAAGCTCGTTAACAACTGCCCCTACACGTGCACCGTTCATACCAACGCATGCTCCCACAGCATCTACATCCGGATCGTTGCTCCATACAGCGATCTTGGTACGGGAGCCTGCCTCACGGGCAATGCTCTTGATCTCAACGGTACCGTCTCTTACCTCTGCAACCTCGGACTCGAAAAGTCTCTTTACAAGACCGGGATGTGTTCTGGAAACCAGGATACGCGGTCCCTTCGGGGTATCCTTAACTTCAAGAATGTAAACTTTTACTCGCTCAGTTGGCTGGAAGGTCTCACCCTTTACCTGTTCGTTCTCTGTAAGTACTGCGTCTGCCTTACCAAGGTTGATGCTGACATTTTTGCCCATTACTCTCTGAACAATACCGGTTACCACTTCTTTTTCGATTCCATAGTACTGATCGTAAAGAACTTTACGCTCTTCCTCACGGATTTTCTGAAGAATGACATTCTTTGCATTCTGGGTTGCGATACGTCCGAATTCCTTGGACTGGATCTCAACCTTCATAACATCACCGATCTCTGCGTTCGTGTTTGTTTTCTGTGCATCCACCAGAGAAATCTCCAGCGCCGGATCCTCCACATGCTCTACAACAGTTCTGTCAGCGTAAACACTGAAGTCACAGGTCTCCGGATCGATCATAACGTGAACGTTATCTGCCTTTCCGAAATGGTTCTTACATGCCTGGATCAGTGACTGCTCAATTGCCTCCAGCAGTGTATCCTTACTGATGTTTTTCTCTTTTTCGAGAACGTCCAGCGCATCTCTTAAATCTCTGCTCATTTTTCTTTTTTCCTCCTGAATTTTACAGATTCGATTCTCTTTTAGAATTCGATCGCGAGACGAATCAGGGCAATATCTTTTTTATCAAAGGTACGTTCTGTGCCGTCTTCATCGATTGTCACACTGTTACTATCATATGCATTTAAAATACCGCAGAATTCTTTCTGTTTCTCGATGGGCCGGTAGGTACGGATCTCCACCAGCTTGCCAAGGCTTCTCTTAAAGTCTTTTTCTTTTTTAAGAGGCCGGTCAAGTCCCGGAGAACTGATCTCCATAATGTAGCTGTCCTCGATGAAATCCTGCTCATCCAGTATATCGCTGAATGCACGGCTTACGTCCTCGCAGTCATTGACTGTGATTCCGCCCGGCTTGTCGATATAGCCTCTGAGATACCAGGTTCCGGCTTCCTTGACATACTCCACGTCTACCAGCTCAAAGCCCCTGGACTCCACGATTGGTGTAAGGATCGCCTCTGTCTTCTGTTCATATTCTTCCCGTCTGCTCATGCTTCCCACCTGCCTTTCCTATTTCTGCCTATTTCTGAACAAATTCCTTCTCAGCAAATAGGAGCGGGCTCTCGCCCACTCCTATGCCAACAAGTTCTTAGTTTCGTTCATTGTAACACCAATGTCTGTTAAATGCAAGTATTAATTGCGATTTCCGGTTTTTGTCCCCGCATAGGGAATGTCCCATGTACCACACCGTTTGATTTCCTCTTTGTTATTTCAATTCACGTTCCCACGTGGGGAACGACCCTTTCAATCTCCACGAATCTCTTTGCGTTGATATTTCAATCCACGTTCCCTCGTGGGGAACGACATCATCAACCAGGCTATCACTATCTTCTACACTCATTTCAATCCACGTTCCTGTGTGGGGAACGACGGCATATTACCAGAATGCAGCTAACTACTTTGCATTTCAATCCACGTTCCCGCGTAGGGAACGACGGCTGGAGCTACAGTGATCGCATATGTGATCGGGATTTCAATCCACATTCCTGCGTAGGGAACGACACGAAATGCGAAAAAAAATTAAGGTCATATCCAGATTTCAATCCACGTTCCCTCGTGGGGAACGACGATAGCAAGCATCCCAGACATTGCTTCTTTTCCATTTCAATCCACGTTCCCTCGTGGGGAACGACTTCCGGATCCGCACGAGATCACCGCAAAGACAGAATTTCAATCCACTTTCCCTCGTGGGGAACGACGGTGTTAGCCCTATTACAAATACCATTTACTATGATCTCAATCCACGTTCCCTCGTGGGGAACGACACATGTACCACAACTTTTCTGCTGACCTGTGATAATTTCAATCCACGTTCCCTCGTGGGGAACGACGGTGGCAGTATACTGTAACTCGTGGAGTAAGCGATTTCAATCCACGTTCCCTCGTGGGGAACGACGAGGTCCTTATTTGATCTTCCTTTCCCCTTGCCGATTTCAATCCACGTTCCCTCGTGGGGAACGACATCTATGCTGGCTGGTTGCGGTAAAGCATATCCATTTCAATCCACGTTCCCTCGTGGGGAACGACTATATTCCAGTAGGAACCTATACCATTGTTGAGATTTCAATCCACGTTCCCTCGTGGGGAACGACGATTTTTACGAGGAGGCAGCCGCCTTGTATCTTATTTCAATCCACGTTCCCTCGTGGGGAACGACGTTCTTCGTAGAGCTGCTTGTCCTCTTCTGTTTTATTTCAATCCACGTTCCCTCGTGGGGAACGACGGAAATCAGAACATAAGGAGGAACCAGAATGGCAATTTCAATCCACGTTCCCTCGTGGGGAACGACCGACATATCGCAGGAGGCAGCAGCTTTTGTAAATTTCAATCCACGTTCCCTCGTGGGGAACGACATTCCGTTTTTTTGATTTGTACCCCGTTATTTTATTTCAATCCACGTTCCCTCGTGGGGAACGACGTATTGATGGCAGATAACACATGGAAGTTTTTAATTTCAATCCACGTTCCCTCGTGGGGAACGACGGCAAATTTTCACAAATATTCTTTGTTTTTTTATGCAATAAATATAATTTTTCTACTTTTTATTATCCCTTCTCTCTTTTCTTTAGTGTTATTCATGTTACTTTTCTGATTTTTGTAGTGCGAATCCTGCCGGCATTTTATGTGTACTTCTGATTCGCACCTACATAATTAAAGGTTGATCTACTGGAATTCCACGTTCTATACCTACATGTTCTATTTTAGTCTGATAATTATTTCCGAGGTAATAAAAACGTAAGCTATCTTTATTTTTGTCAATAATATCAGACAATATCCCCTTCAAAGCAACACTTTGAGCGCTATCCAAAATACACTCAAATACAGAATTTTGCACCCTTCTTCCATAATTTGTACATTGCTTCGCCACTTTACGCAAACGAGTTCTTCCTGCAGTTGTCTCTGTATTTACATCATAAGTAATCACTACCAACACTTTGTCACCTCATTTCCACAAAAACACTGGATAACTGTCCAAATCTCCTCTTAAATATCTTGCCAACAACATTGCCTGTACATAAGGAACCATTCCCCATTCCACCTTTTCTTTCAAGAACGGATGTGTGATGGTTTCCTTCTTTTTCTTCTGCCATTCTACCAACAGCTTTTTTCGCAGCTCATCATCCATCAGAACAGCTCCATTTTCTTTTTTGGTAAAATTCTTTCCATTTACAATCTTTTTGTTAACAAGCGATAATACAAAACGATCTGCCAATACAGCTCTTAATTCCTCTATCATATCCAAAGCCAGTGATACTCTACCTGGTCTTTCGGTATGAAGATATCCCACATAAGGATCCAGCCCCACACACTCCAGGGAAGAAGCAATCGTATTTGTCAACAACGTATATACAAAAGACAACATTGCATTCATATTATCTAACGGTGGTCTTTTATTTCTTCCTTGAAATGAAAAATCCTTTTTCTGTTGCAAAATCATTTCATCAAAAACTCCAAAATACACGCTGGCCGCTTCCCCTTCAAAACCTCTTAATTGTGCTTTTGATTCACATGTTTGAATTAATCCCAACGTATGTTTCAGCTTTTCTGATGCTATTTTTATTTTGTCCGCATCTACCTGCATACTATGATCTCTAACACAGCGTTCCAACACCCATCTTGCATTATACACCTTTCCAAGTATACAGTTTTTTGCAATTTCCAGGCTGATTGCTGAATCCAAACTGCTTGCATACTGCTGTTCTCGCAAAAGCACATTTCCTCTTGTCTTTCCGGTTATCCTCGCAAGAAATTTTCCCTGGGGCGTCATAAAACAAAGAGAGATATTTTTTTCTGCACAAGATCCCATCAATGCCGGACTGACGCCCCTGTATCCAAAGGAAACTATCCCTTCCAGATTATGTAATGGAAGTCTTCCTTTTTCTTTATCCTCTTCAAAAACAACTATATTTTCTCCATCTAAACCCAAATAGCTGTTTTCAGAAGTTACATACAACGTATTCAAAAGTTTTTTCATGTCTCTTCCTCCTTCAGCATCTGGTCTATATAATGTTTCACAGAAACTTGTTTGTTTAATTTGGGCAGACAAAGTTCCTTTAATGAACAGGAATTACACATTTTACCTGTTTTTACCTTCGGAGTATAACCTCTATTGTAATACTGATGCATCTCTTCAAATATATCTTTGACTGCATTTCTCAGATCCTCTGTAATTTCCACAACTTCTCTTCGTCTTGTTTCTCCATAAAAAAGAGCTGCTTCAGGTATTGTTGCAGAAAACATTTCTTCGAGACATAAAACCTGTGCCACAAGCTGCAATCTATCGGCATCTGTTGATTTTTCTTTTCCTTTTTTGTATTCTACCGGATAAACAGAATACATTCCCCGATGTCCATGAAGCCGTATTCCATCTTCACATTTATGAAATTCTACAAGATCACACTCTCCACTCACTCCCATAATTCTTGAAGAAACCGGCAAAGCTCTTACCAAAATAGTATCTTTTCTTTTTTCCGTCAAATATGGATCATGTACCTTCTGGTGCATCAGTTTTCCAACAGCTGTATGAACATTTTCTGCCCACTGCTGCTCAACATGGATCAATGCCCACTGTCTTCTGCAAAATTTAAAATGCTGTATACCTGATATCATCAAATAATCATCTTCTGTATACTCCATCAAATCATCCTTTTTACTTCAACAGATTCCGGTATTTTATCATTATGAATTTCAACTGTATAATCCTGATATCTTCTCGGATATTCTACATTTTCTTTTCGTGTTACTTCAACTGCATCAAACAATTTATATGCCGGACAATCTCCCAATTCTTTACTGTGCTTAAACACGATCAGTTCACGTACTGACATTTTTCCACGGGCTGCTGAATGGTCATTTTCAAACATATTTATGATCGCATCCCACAGAAGTTCCAGATCTTCTTCTGTAAATCCTGTTGTTTTTCGTGCAAGATTTGCAGATATAAAGCCCTCTGCGCGATACAATGCATATGGCACAATACTCTTTCTTCCCATTTCGGTACTTTTATTTTCGGCATCTTTTTCTGTTGTGATTGCCACACGGGTAATGGTAACTTCCTGACTGATCACTGGGTCGATACTTCTGGCAAATCCAAGCTGAACTGGGCCACGCACCTGTCCGCAGTTTAAAGAAGCTTTTACAAAAGTAGTCATTACTGCCCCAAAAGTTCTGATATCATAATAATTTTCACACATGTAATCCCGCAATTTTGAATCCACACCCGGATCACTTTTTTTCAGTTTTTTTAATGCTTCCGTTACTTTCTTATCATCTGTTTCTTTGATTCCAACATTTTCACATGCCGTTCGGTCACTTCGATTCAACGGAACATCTTCTTTAATATAAATTTTGTAACCCTGTGCATCCTCTTTTACTGTTTCCACATAATTTCTTATTTTTCTTTTCAGGCAGACATCCGTAACAAGCCCTAAGCCGCTTTCCGGATCTATTCTTGGCATATTTCCTGCATCCGGATCTCCATTTGGATTACCATTTTCCACATCAAATAAAACTACAAACTCATATCTGTTTTTAATAACTTCGCTCATCTATTTTCCCTCCCGTTTTCCCAAATACTTTCCTGTTTCTGGTGGTAATACCCCAAAATAAATTTTCCTTGTTCCTCCAATGGCAAACGTTTTGGATAAGCTTCTAGCTTACTCACCAATTCGCCCAAAAGATCTTCATATTTTCTTTTCAAATACCCTTTATCTCTTTCTATTTTTTTTATATGACTATTCTTTAATTTAAACAATACTGGAAATACTGATGCCGGTGTTGCACATGCTGAATTAAAATACCGATCTCGAATTGTTGATTTTATTCCAGGATTTGCCTCTGTCTGAATCGACTCCAACACAGAAAATAATCTTCCCAATACATATGCTACATCATTAGATTCTTCATTTAATCCCATACAGATCTCTCCTTCCGTATTTTTATAATTTTTTATCAGAAATGCCTTAACAATAGAAACTCTTCCCCATGTTACACATCCCTGCTCAGCCCGTATTCTTATTAATGTATCTGTATACAAACTTGCCGGATACCTGGAATTTTGTAAAATAGCTGAAAACGCCATAGCGGCCATATTGGAGATTGTTTTTTTATCCCGTGAATTCATATTCACTGTTTCTTTTAACATATCTTCAATTCCAAGATATTCCCGCTCTTCCCATTTAGGTTTTATCATCTGCATTCGTTCATAATGACATGCCAGATTTTTCGTAATATTTCCAAATGAACTCTGATAAAAAAATCTTACAGATAACCTGGCAGCATTTGGTGCCAGACATAAAATATAAAACTTCTGAGATGGATTTAATTCAATGTCATCAATTATGATCTGTTCATCTTTTCTGAGTTTTTCAAAAAATCCATGTACCTCACTTTGATTATCTTTTACCGGATTTAACAATGCTAAAAGCGCATCCTGATATTCCGTCTTTGCCTCCTCTGCCCAATATACAATAATAGAATCTCCCAGCGGAAACGTATATTTCTTTTGTGCCAGCAAATAATTCAACGCACTTGTGTAAGCAAACTCTGCATATTTTCCGACCGGTGCATTATAGCTCTGTTCTTTTCCATAAGATTCAAATGATGGTGCATTAAAAGAAACCAAAGCTGCACCACTGGACTGTGCTCCCGGCACCCCTTTTATATTCCTGTGAATTCTTGAAATTTCAGTTTTTTCTCCTGTTACCAGACAAATTCCACTTATATCTGTTTCCGACTGTTTACTTTCTACATTCCATATTTGCTCTATTTCCTTGTCATCCTGGGCATATTTTTTATCCATACAGAATATAAGATTTCCACCATCCGTGATCTCCTCCCAGTTTTCTAAAACAGCAGCATTTTCTTTTGCTTTTTCCGGATTCCATTTATAAAAAAAAGCACATATAGCCTGTGCCATTTCTCCGGAAGTATTTTTCAACAACTTCAGATGCTTCTCCTTTGCCGCTTCAAAGCATTCTGTAATTCTTTTTCCTGTACCACTCTTATCAATTCCAAGCATATATTTCGAATTATCACATAAAAAATTCGCCGCAACTCCGGATGATCGCGTGAGCATTGCCGGAACTTTCATTGTTTGTGAAATCCAAATCTGTTTCTTCCCTGCCTGTCTCTCCTCCTTCAGCCATAAGATATTCTTTATATCCCCGTCTGTAGACAAATTGATTCCATAAGAAACTTTTGCCTGACACCACCCCTGTTTGGGTAATTTTTCTTGTCTTTCCAAATCTTCATAATATTTCACCAATGCCTGCAGTATCATCGAACCACCTCGCAGTTTCGCACATCTATTACTCCCTGTTTCATGATTGCTCTAAAAAACATGGGGCTAAGATTCTCTTCATCCGAATAATCAATATCATATAGCATAAATCCAAAATCTTTTTCCTCTACATCGTCATATGCAGTATGAATTTCCTCTTCATTACACAACTCAAAATTTGCAGGAAATTCCCGACACCCAAAATAAGGCATACTGTAACATGCGCCTCTTTTCAATCTCCTCATAATAATATCCTTGAATTTCCCTGGATTATCCGTTTCATTTGCTTTCTCCGTCATTTCAAAATGAGCTTCAATAACATACTCTACATCACTTAACAACAAAGACGCTCTCTGTACAATTTCCTCTTTACTGCTTAAATATAGGGGTTTCATTCCTCCATTATAGGCTTCAAGCACTTTACTTGCAGATACCTTACTCTTCACTTCATTTCTTCTTACACTGGTAAATTTAACCGGTTTCTTCACATAAATCTTATCTATACACCATTTCATGCCCGGATGCCAGTAAATTGCTTCCAAAATTCCTCTGGCAGCCGACGGTGTTATTACATCATAAGAACACCGTTCTACTTTCATCTCTGGTCTTGAAAATAATGCATAATCCCCCCACACTCTGACCTTTACTCCCATTCCCATAGGCACTTTCCCTCTTTTCTCATATTATTTCACCAGCTTTATAACATGCTGCTATATAATCTCGTGATTGATAATAAAAATCTGTATTATAGTCCGAAATATGTGCATCAATCCAGGAATGATAAATTTCCCATATTCCCTTTTCAAGTTCTGTATCATCGTATATGTCTTCTATTAATCTCTCATATACTTCTCCAATATCCCAGTAATCCGGAATTGCATACCTGCATATTGATACATTGTCAAATTCGCCCTCCGGAATATCACATTGCTCTGTAAATTCTGCCGCAACTTTTTCTATTGGCTCACAGTGAAAGACATCCGCATAGTTATATATTCGCTTTATATTTTCCATTCCAAGATAATCCGTAACTTTCCACCGACGTTGTTTTTGAGTTCGTCCTATGTACTCGATCAAACTACAGGTAAAAAACAAAGCATTATTATTTTTTCTCGCCATAAACAACCTCACTTCCTACAAATTTCAATGTATCCAGTGCTGAAATTGTATGAAAACTGATTTGATGCGTTGGATACTTGAATTTTACCAATTCCCAGAAAGCAGCTCTTGAAATCTTTCCATCCAGATAATTTTGCAGATAATTGTAGATTGTATCATCTGCCATTGGTCCTTCCACAATATCATACTGATGTGCCTGTCCCTTTCGACAGGAAATAATAAAATCCAGCCATTCTTCCGTCATTTTATCGAATTTAAGAATATTTAATCTCTGATTTTCTGTATACTCATACTTGTTAATATATCCTTTTTTACCATATCTTATAGCCCATCGTTCTGCCTGCTTTTCAATATTTGTACAATAAAAACCAAAATAAAAATCTTTGTTAAATCTGGCTTTTCTGATTTCCGGATATTCCACTACCTCTTTGCTCCCATGATATAGAATCATATGCAGCTCCTTTTTTCTGTAAATTCTTTTTATTTTTAATAATTTTCTTTTATTTTTTCTCGTCATCTTAAATATACTACACTCATCCAAAATATACAATACTTGCCCCTAAATTATTTACATTTAAATTTATTGAATTCTTTTTATTTATATATTATATTTATAGTATGTCAGAAAACATTTTAATGCCTATGAAGGCAGGCGACTTGCTTGATTCGATTAAAATGGTTCCTGTGGATTGAAATAATAATTTTAAATGTAACCGTGTAGAATTAGAACAGGGAGATTAAGGTTTTTCCACCTTAATCTCCCTGCTCTAATCTACATATTTTCACAACCAAACTGCCATGCCACAGTCAACCTCAAGATTCAGTCCTGTCTCCTCTGAATATTGTTCTAAATCTGTCAGTTCATAGAAATCCTTTATATCTTCCGAAACCAGCTTCAGCATCCCCGCATCATTATATTTCTCAAATTCCTGTTTATACAAATTCACACAATATTGTACAGCCCGTCTCATTCCGGATTTTGTAAAACCTTTATTTTTCAGATCCTGTATCACTTCCTGAGCATCTTCTTCCTGATTTACAAAAACGGTTACCGTGTTTTCATCTATCAGTTTAAACTCTCTTTCCACTGTAGCAAAATGATGCCATCCCCCATTAAACTCTTCGCAGATTTTCTTTTTATCCAAACTTTCACCTCGCATATGATAAAGCATTTCAAAGTATCTTGTTACAGTCTGCATATCTTCAATTTTACATTCATTCGCAAGCAGCGCTTTCGAAACATCCATCTGCTGTCTCTGCCCTGGAACTTTTTCAGCATCATCAAACTGAAAAATCACCACTTTGCTTTCTTCTATCGTCCGTTTTCCCTCACGATTACACCTTCCTGCCGCCTGAATGATAGAATCTATTCCTGAAAGCTGTCTGTATACTGTATAAAAATCAAGATCTACTCCTGCCTCTACCAGACTTGTTGAAATTACAATGCACTTTTTCCCTTCTCTCAATCGTTCTTTTATCTGCTTTAACATACGCTTTCTATGTTTTGGATACATGCTCGTAGATAAATGATAAACGCCATCTTCTCTCATAGCATTATAAATTTTTTGAGCTTTCTTTTTTGTATTCACAATGCATAATGCCTGTGTTTCTCTTAACAGACATTCTTCCACGTCTTCTTCTGACAATTTTCCATCGTTTTCAAAGTGAACTCTTTTAAAAAACTCAAACTGTTCCTCTGTCCTTGGACAAAGCTCAGTAATCTGCTTTATATTGCAAAAAAAAGCATCCAATGCCGGTTGTGTAGCTGTACATAATACTGCACTCACCTTATAATTTATCACCAGTTCTTCAATTGCTGTCAGACAGGGTTTCAAATAGTCATTTGGCAACATCTGTGCTTCATCAAATATGATCACACTATTTGCCATATTATGTAATTTTCTGCATTTTGAAGATTTATTTGAAAACAAGGATTCAAAAAATTGTACATTCGTTGTAACTACTACTGGTTTATCCCAGTTTTCAGAAGCAAGCTGCATAGGTTTCAGTTCTTCTGCTTCCTCATAATCTATGTTGCAATGATTTTCCAGAACATTTTCATCTCCTAATATCCTTCGAAAAACTGCTGCATTTTGTTCGATAATACTGGTATAAGGTATCACATAAATAATACGTTTCATGTGATGCTTAACTGCATGCCTTAATGCAAATGCAAGCGATGCAACCGTTTTACCTCCACCAGTCGGAACCGTCAGCCGAAAAAGGCCTTTTTCTCTCTCTCCGTTTTCCAGGCAAGCTTTTAAAATCTCTGTTCTTCTGCCATTTACACTTTCTGTTTCTGTATTTTTCAGCCACTCTGTTATATATTTTTCCAATTTATCCAGAAGCACCTGTATCTCTTGCCCCTGCTGTCGTCCCGATCTTTCTTCTGTCATAAATTCTTCTGTATCAAGAAAATCGGCATCGACAAGACAAGAATACATCATTCTCGTAAACATACTTAAAGAAAAATTTAAATCCTTCGTTTTCTCTACATTAACTGGTGATGTTTTTAACTCTGGAATCTTCACTTCTTTTTTGTATGCATAAAAATCTTCTATTTTCTTCTTTCTTCTTCCAAGTGTAGTAGATGAATTTCCTGTATCTGTGCTGACGCCATAATCGGATAAGCCAGCATGATGTCCCGCAATACACATCTCCAAAAACGGATACATCCCACCCAATTCCATGCAAACTCTTGCTCCTGCTGTTGCATGATCCACTTTTATTTCTTCTCCACGAATCCGACGTTGAAATTTATCGCTATATTTTCCGATATCATGCAGCATTCCACAGCAATATCCCCAATCTCCTTTTTCAAAAACTTCTGCAAAATCTTTTGCTTTTTCTGCCGTTCCCTGCAAATGCTCTAATATACTTTGTTCACGTTCACCATCACAATGTGCAATATAATTCATCTTCTTCTCTTCCATTTACAACACCGTACCCTCACTACAAGTTATATATTATACTGCTTTAGTTCATCTATATCAATGTATCCAAAGCGCCATCTCTTATGATAATCTCCCATTCTCCATCTCATACACCACATTCATAGTGGAGACTCTGTGGGATACCAGGACTACAGTGCGGCGGGTGGTGTCTTCTTTCAGGGACTTGAGGATGGTGGCTTCGTAGAGCTGACCTTTGTCTACGTATTTCAGGGAGGAGAGCCTTCCCCTCATATCTGCCCGTCAAACCGGGAATGAGCGTGCATCTCACGAATGGTCAGTTCCAGCCAGATCACCGTAAGCTGTGAGGTAGATGGCGGGGTGGTGATCAGATTCTCGGCTTCACACCTTTGGTGTCTCGCTTGGCGAGTTTGACTTTGTTAAGTACATATGGTTTGTCGTGGTAGGTAATGGCATACTCCTGCCTGCTTTCCAAAAGATACGCATGGTGGATGCGGTCTTCGCCGGTAAGCTTCATGCCTCGGACACCCAGGGCGTTTTTCTTGGTGACGGAGATCTCGGTTTTCATGATACGGAGGAAGTAACCTTTCTCAGACTGGAACACAACCTGATCCATCTCATCCGCTGCTCCTACGAATACAAGGCGGTCATCCTCTGCAAGCTTGGTGGAAACAATGGTGCGTTTGGAAGCACGGAACTCGTCACCTTTTACCAGCTTGCACATACCGTTCTCTGTAACAAAAAGTACTGTGGAGGCTGCTACCTGACTCAGCGGTGCCACATAGAGGATCTGCTCGGAAGTACTGTCATAATTACCCAGATTATCTGCAGGAACACCCTTGTCACGAAAACGTACCAGCGGGATATCCTCTGCCTTCACGGTGTGGAGCTTGCCGGTATCTGTAAAGATACAGATCTTGTCCGTATTCATGCAGGTAAAGACATAGCGGCTCTCTGCATGAGCGGCATCCTTATTACGCTCGTAGGCATTCTTGTCAATGAGACGCATATATCCGAAACGATCCATCAGGAAGCAGACTTCGGTCTCTTCCATCTTCTTCTCCTCATAAACAGCTTCCTCGGCGTTTTCAATGGAAGTCTTACGCTTACTGCCGTATTCCTTCTTGATCTGATCCAGTTCACCCATGATCACTGCTGCCATGGAGTCATAATTATTCAGGATATCCTCATAAGCAGCAATGTTCTTCATGGTTTCCTCATGCTCCTTCATCAGAGCATCGATCTCCAGACCGATCAGCTTGTAAAGACGCATGTCCAGGATAGCTGCGGCCTGTTTTTCTGTGAATTTCAAGGATTTTGCCGCTTTTTCGGATGTCTTGGTCTTGAATTTAATCCCTTCTGTGATACCGTCGATCAGACATTTCTTTACCTGGTCACGGCTCTTGCTGCCACGGAGGATCTCGATGATCAGATCAATGACATCACAGGCTTTGATAAGGCCTTCCTGGATCTCCCGTTTCTCCTGTTCCTTGGCAAGAAGGGTTGTATATTTTCTGGAATTTACTTCAAATACAAAGTCCACATGGTGAGCAATGATCTGCTTCAGTCCCAGTGTTTCCGGTCTTCCGTCTGCAACTGCCAGCATGTTGACACCGAAGGTATCCTCCAGTCGGGTCTTCTTATAGAGCATGTTGGTAAGGTTCTCCACGTCTGCATCGCGCTTCAGTTCCAGAACGATACGGATTCCCTCCTTGGAAGACTGGTTGGAAATATCCACGATATCTGTGGTCTTCTTGGTCTCTACCAGGGTTGCGATATCATTAAGGAATTTTCCGATGTTTGCACCGATCATGGTGTAAGGAATCTCTGTGATCACCAGCTGCTGGCGACCGCCCTTCAGCTTCTCTATTTCCACCCGTCCACGGATACGGAGCTTACCTGTTCCGGATTCATAGATCTTTACAAGGTCGTCCTTATTTACTACGATACCACCTGTCGGAAAATCCGGGCCCTTGAGATAACGCATCAGCCCACGGGTGCTGATATCATTATTCTTCATGTATGCCTTCACAGCATCCACCACTTCGCCCAGGTTATGCGGCGGGATGCTGGTAGCCATACCAACGGCTATTCCATCTGCTCCGTTTACAAGGAGGTTTGGAATACGCACCGGAAGTACTACCGGCTCCTTCTCTGTTTCATCAAAGTTCGGCATAAAGTCCACAACGTTCTTATCCAGATCTTCCAGAAAAACCTCCTGGGTCAGCTTCTCCAGGCGGGCCTCTGTGTATCGCATGGCTGCGGCTCCGTCTCCCTCGATGGAACCAAAGTTTCCATGTCCGTCCACCAATGTACGACCCTTTTTAAATTCCTGCGCCATGACTACAAGCGCATCATAAATGGAGCGGTCACCGTGGGGATGATATTTACCCATAGTATCTCCTACGATACGGGCACATTTACGGTACGGGCGGTCGTAACGGATACCCAACTCATACATATCGTAAAGGGTACGGCGCTGTACCGGCTTCAGTCCGTCACGTACATCCGGCAGTGCTCTGGAAATGATAACGCTCATGGCATAATCGATATATGATTTCTGCATGATCTCCGCATAATCGGTGCGGATGATATTGTCCTGTTTCGTATTCATAGTTTATTCTCCCAATCAAATATCCAGCTCTGCATCTGTTGCATGCTCATAGATAAAGGCCTTACGTGGCGGAACATCGCTTCCCATCAGGATCTCTGTCACATCGGAGGCCATGCGGGCATCTTCGATCTCCACACGCTTCATCATTCTTGTCTCAGGGTTCAGGGTAGTCTCCCAGAGCTGCTGGGCGTCCATCTCACCGAGACCTTTGTATCTCTGGAGCGTGAAGCTTCCCGGTTTATGGCTCTTACGGTATTTCTCAAGAGCCTTGTCATCGTAGAGATATTCCTCCTGCCCCTTCTTCGGCATTACCTTATAAAGAGGTGGCATGGCAATATACACATGTCCCTCATAGATAAGCTCCGGCATAAAACGGTAAAACAAGGTCAGAAGCAGAGTAGAGATATGAGCACCATCCACATCCGCATCGGCCATGATCACGATCTTGTCATAACGAAGCTTCGTGATATCAAAATCATTTCCGTAGCCTTCGGAAAAACCGCAGCCAAAGGCATTGATCATAGTCTTGATCTCTGCGTTGGCCAGCACCTTGTCGATGGTAGCCTTCTCTACGTTGAGGATCTTACCGCGGATCGGAAGGATTGCCTGATAGTTACGGTCTCTGGCTGTCTTGGCCGAACCGCCGGCGGAATCTCCCTCTACGATAAAGATCTCACACAGTGACGGATCCTTCTTCTCACAGTTGGCCAGCTTGCCGTTGGAATCAAAAGAGTATTTCTGTTTGGTAAGAAGGTTTGTCTTGGCACGCTCCTCGGTCTTACGGATCTTGGCCGCCTTTTCCGCACAGGAAAGGACGATCTTCAGTGTTTCCAGATTTCGGTCAAAAAACAGTACCAGCTGTTCTCCTGCTACCTTGCCGGTGGCTCTGGATGCGTCCTGGTTGTCCAGCTTGGTCTTGGTCTGTCCCTCAAAGCGGGGTGCCGGATGCTTGATGGAGACTACAGCAGTCATTCCGTTTCGGATATCTGCACCTGTAAAGTTGGGGTCTTTATCCTTCAGTACACCGATCTCACGTGCGTAGGTGTTCATTACCGTTGTGAAGGTAGTCTTAAATCCGGTCAGATGAGTTCCTCCCTCTGCATTGTAGATATTATTGCAGAATCCTAGAACGTTCTCACGGAACTCATTGGTAAACTGAAAAGCAACCTCCACCTGGATCCCGTCTGCCTCTCCTTTAAAATAAACCGGATCATGGAGAGGCTGTGCATTCTTGTTAAGGTCACGGATAAAACCTACGATTCCCTCCGGCTCATGATACTCAATATCCTCGGGAGCGTCCCCTCTTCGATCCTCAAAATGGATGGTAAGCTCCGGATTCAGATAGGCAGTCTCATGGAGACGGCTCTTTACATCCGCTGCTCCAAATCTTGTTTTCTCAAAAATCTCCGGATCCGGAAGGAAATTCACACAGGTTCCGGTACCTCTGGTCTTCCCTAATTTGGGGAGCAGTCCTGCTTCCAGTTCAATGGTAGGGATTCCTCTCTCATAGTGGTCATGATGTATATAACCATCACGACTGATCTTAATATCCAGATACGTAGATAATGCGTTCACTACGGAAGACCCTACACCATGAAGTCCGCCGCTTGTCTTATATGCGGAATTGTCAAACTTACCGCCTGCATGAAGGGTTGTAAAAACAAGACGCTCCGCAGATATTCCCTTGGCATGCATATCCACCGGGATCCCTCGTCCATTATCCTCTACTGTACAGGAACCGTCCTTCTCAAGAACTACATGGATACGGCTGCAGTACCCTGCAAGGTGCTCATCCACCGCATTGTCTACGATCTCATATATCAGATGGTTCAGTCCCTTTCTGGATACGCTTCCGATGTACATACCGGGGCGCTTTCGCACGGCCTCGAGGCCCTCCAGGACAGAGATACTGCCCGCATCATAAGTGTCTTTTTTTGCCATTCCACTGATTCCTTTCTTTTTTATATTCGAACATTTGTTTGTATTATACTCAAAATATATGTACTTGTAAAGTCCACATGATCATCTTTTTTCTGCAATTTTTCCAAAAGATACGCGTGGCAGTTCAAGAAACCGGTCTTCCGAAAAATCGCTTTCTTCAGCCGCCACAGCCTATCTATTCTATCAAAAGTATCTGTAAACTTCAAGCAATTTGTGTCTGCCAGAATACAACAGGCGGAAACCCCTGCTTTTTATGAAAGCATGTTTTCCGCCTGTTTCTGATCATTTCAGGAAATTTTTTCCAGAAGCTTCTCCTCGCACAGGGGCCTGGAAAAATAATATCCCTGTATCATATCCACACCCCATTTTTCCAGAAGCTTTACCTCCTTTTCGGTCTCAGCGCCTTCTGCGATCACCTTATATCCCATATGCTGCAGGATCATGACAATGCTGCGATAAAAGGTAGCCGTCTGAGGATCGCTGCTGACCCCGGACAAAAGAGAACGGTCCATTTTTACTGCTGAAAACGGGATGCGAAGAACTGCGTTCAGATTTGCATAACCGGAACCGAAATCATCCAGGCACATGTGGATCCCCACTTCTGCAAAATCATCAATGGCTGTGCAGAAGCTTTCGCTGTATTCGGTTGCCACGTTTTCCGTGATCTCAAACTGAAAATATCCTGGATCTAATCCATACCCCTGTATGATCCCGATAAGCACATGGCTGTATCCGGGTTTCATCAGTTCGGAAGGAGAAAGATTGAATTTCACATTCCGGATCTTCTTCATGATATATTCATGTTCTTTTATAAAACGGCAGACCTTGTGAAGCTGAAGACATCCCACTGCAGAGATCATTCCCTGTTTTTCCGCGATCCCGATAAACACATCCGGCGGGATCATTCCCAGAACAGGATGTTTCAGCCGGCTCAGTGCCTCCAGAGTAATAAAATCCTGGTTTTTTATAGAATATACCGGCTGATAATATACTTCAAACAGATCCTCTTTCACAGCCTTCTGAAGAAAATGCTCCACTTCCTGCTCATAGCGGAAGCCCTCCAGGATCTTGCTGTCCGACTGGATCAGGACCGTATCCTGACGGTTCTGTATCAGAGAGATCATATATTCAATATAAGAAAGAATACTATCCTCTTTTTCCAGTTTTTCCGCATTCATGATCCCGCAGATCGCAGCATGGAACGACACCTTTTCGTTTTCGATAAAAAACGGCTTTTTCAGAAATTCTTCTATACCATCTCTGGCTTTTTCATAATCTGTCAGCGAGTCCAGCACTGCCAGAAAGCAATTGCCTGTGATACGAAAGATCTGCACTGAATCCGTGATCTCCCGAAATCCCTTCGCCGCCCGGATCAGCAGCTGATCTCCCACTCTGGTACCGTAGATCCGGTTGATCTGCTTCATATTGCGGGCATCCACAGCAAGCAGATGAAAGCTTTCTTTTCGATAGAGCTTTTCTCCGATCCATTTGTCAAAATACTGTTTGTCAAATAAACCTGTCATACTGTCCGTATATTCACCTGGATTGTTCATAGTAAGATAGATCAGCCAAAGTCCTACAGAAAGTCCGAAGCCGGTAAGCAGTATTCTTTCCGCGGCAATCTGGAGAAACAGGCAGGCTGCTTCGATAAACCAAAATCTCCATATGGTGCGCCGTATTTCTTTTTCTGCTGTTTTTCCATAAAGTAACATAAATGCAACGATCACCAGCATAAAAAAGAATACATATCCATAGAGCAGAAAATGAAAACTTCCCCGGATAAATCTACCTTCCTGGTCAAAATAAAAAAGCCATCCCGTCCGTAAGTTTGCTGTAACTGCCAGCAGCATTGCAGCCGGCAGGACCACCCAGCCGGTTTTCAGCCATTTATACTTCTCCTTCTGTCTTCCGGTGATGATCCGAATGTAGCAGAAAAGCCCATAGGTAAGTATGACATCACAGAAATAATAGAGCGTCAGGACCAGCGCTGACATTCTGCAGACTTCGCTGCTGCCGCCTCCCGCGATCACCGCACTCAGCATATCCAGCAGCACGTAAACGCCGCTGAAAGCCAGAAAACATACAAAATTCCTGTTTTCCGCATTGTTCAGTCTTTTATGAGAAAAATAATGTATCGCGATCATCGTCACCAGAACAAGGGATGTGATCTGAAAACAGTTAATATACTCCATTTTTCAAATCCTCCTTCTTTTTGTTCTCATAAAGCTTCCTGTCTGCCTCATATTTCCATTCTCCTATGGATTTCAGAGAACCATCCTTATTCCGCAGATGGCTGTATCCCAGAGATAACGAAAAACGATGTCTGCATCCTCTCCCAATATTCCGGAGCTCTTCTTTCAGGCGTTCCGGCCAGAATTCGTCCGGTACTTCCGGCTCATAGACCAGAACCGCAAATTCATCCCCGCCGATGCGGTAGCAGGTTCCTTTTTCCCGGAAAACGTTCTCCACACATCTGGCCGAGATCACCACCATCTCGTCTCCTGCAGCCCGTCCGTATTCTTCGTTGATCACGCGAAGCTGATCGATATCGATATACATAAGAAGGATATCCCGGTATCTGCCCATATCTGCGGAAATACTTTCCAGTTTTTTCTCAAAATTGGCTCTCGTCTCAAGTCCTGTCATCCCATCCTCTCTGGACAGTCGTTCGTAAGCCTGGGATTCCAGACGGTAACGGACATTGTCTGCCATCATCATGACTGCGTCTGCAATGACCAGCACAAGAAACACAAGATTTCCCAATTCAAAAATGGATCCATAGTAGGAAATCTCGAACAGCCAGTACAGGATCAGCGCTATGATACCACTTGTTCCCACGATGATATATGCAATGAGAAGCAGATGTATCTCACGCTGTTTATGCTTCCGGTACTCCCGGATCAGAAGTACCGCTGATATCAGGACCCACACAAACAGCAGGATATGTGTTACAAACAGCATATCCTTAAATTCAAAGACTCCCAGGATCACCAGAACTCCCTGTAAAACAGCATTCAGATAAAATGTAAAGATTCCAAGATCCAGGAGCCTGTATTTTTTCATGTTTCCGATATTCTGCAAAAAACGCAACATCGGAACTGCTAGCAGCATGAACATATAAAAAGAAATGAGACATAATACTTCGGGGCATCTGCTGTAGCTTTGTGCCAGTGATGAGTCCGTCACCAGCCAGATACTGCACATCATAAGGAACAGTGCCACATCCCGGAACCGTCTGTCCGGCATCTGCCTTATTCTCATATAGATGCAGATGCACAGGGCGATCATACTTAATACGATCATGATCGTTGCCGCCCCTAAAGGAATGGCTGCTTTTCTGATCTGATACCAGGCTATTGCACTTCCGGTTCCTATGCATACCGGCTCTATAACATATTTTCCTCTCTGAGGCGCAGAATAGCTGAACGTCAGGACTTTTCCCTCTGTGTCATTACCCAGAGCGGCGATGCACTGCACCTTGGAACGCATCTGCACATTTTTGGAAAACATGGCCTCCTTATATTCATACAGGATCTTTCCATTCAGGCGTATCACCAGATCGTACTGGGCTCCTGTAGAAACCACGGTCATTCCTCTGCTTTCCGCTCCCAGACTTTCATTGTACAGGATCAGCTTTTCACCTGTTTTTGCCGGAATTTCCGCAGGCAGGGTGATCTCCTGTTTTTTTCCGTCTTTTATGTAGTACCATCCTTTGTTAAGAAGCTGTACACTGTCCTGCTTCTGGATCAGCCCCCCTGTGTGGATCGCCGCAAAGATCGCGCCAAAAACCAGCAGTACCACAACAAAAAGAAAGGATTCTCCCTTCCATATCAAATTTTTCTTTTTTCTGTAATCCATACTCTTCCTCTTTATATTTTTTTATTCCATTTCGTTTTGTATCTATCATATCATCAATCGATTTTTCCGTCAAAAAAATTGTCAAAAAACAGGGTGAAAATTTTTTTCAAAAAAAGAAAAAAAGTGCTTGCATTTTGTAAGAAAGTATTATATACTAACGAAGTCGGTTGCGGGAAACAACAGAAATCAAGAGCAAACGACACAAATGAATATGGCCAGTTGGTCAAGGGGTTAAGACGCCGCCCTCTCACGGCGGAAACACGGGTTCGATTCCCGTACTGGCTATCAACAGAAAGCAGTTAGGATTTTTATTCTGACTGCTTTTTTTGTGATTGTTATACTTCACTTTTTCCTGTTATCGCTTTCAAACGTTGCTCTGAACATTGCATATAAAAATTTCGTTCTTCCTGTTTATCTGTTTTCTGTATTTTCACATATATTATTTTGCTTTTCTTTCTCTTCTGTTTTATAATTTCCCCTGAAAATACTTAAGATAAGGGGTGACTTCTCATGCATCACAAACGTTCTTTTCGCAGAAAGCTGCAGACATTTTTTCTTTCTCTGCTGCTTGTTCTGCTAACAGTCGCAGGAGTTCCCTCTGCTGCTTACACAGCCGAGGCTGCTTCTGCTGACACAACAATGGCTGTACACTTTCTGGATGTAGGGCAGGGGCTTTCGATCCTGGTCCAGTCACAGGGGCAGAATCTCCTGTATGACGGCGGTGACCGAGGACATTCCAGTTTCGTGGTTTCCTATCTGCAGAAACAGAATATTTCCATCATTGACTATATGATCTCCTCCCATTATGACGAGGACCATGTGGCTGGTCTTGTAGGATGCCTAGACAGCTTTTCCGTAAAAAATGTGATCGGTGCAGATTATGTACAGGATACAAAGATCTATCAATCTTTTGAAAACAGTGTTGCCGCTCAGGGATTAACTGTGCAGCATCCGAAGCCCGGAACGGATTTTGCTTTCGGAGGCGGGAAATTTACGGTTCTTTCTCCTCAATCGATCAGTAGCAACGATAACGACAATTCTGTTGCGATCCGGCTGGAAAACGGAAATAACCATTTTCTTTTTACCGGGGATGCAGAATCTGCCGGGGAGGAAGCGATCTGTGATCTGGGACTTGATCTTTCCTGCGATGTGATCGTTCCGGGACATCACGGTTCTGCCACTGCCACCACCTGGGATCTGCTCCAGAAGACTGTTCCGGAATATGCAGTGATCAGCTGCGGCGCCGGTAATTCCTACGGACATCCTCATAAGGATACCATGGATAAGCTTGCGGATATGGGAATACAGGTATTTCGTACTGATGAGCAGGGTACGGTGATCGCAGTCAGCGACGGAAGCAATATCCAGTGGAACCAGAGTCCCTGTAATGATTATTCTGCTGGAGATGAATCGGATACCGGCACACAGCCTTCCTCCGCTTATAAGGATTCCGGTGCGTCCGGCTATGGATCTTCTGATTCGGCTGCTGCAGATCCTCAGACCGGAGTGCAGGCCGATCCGGAGCCAGTGGGTGATATGGTCTGGATCTCCGCTACCGGAAGCAAGTACCACCGGATCCCTAACTGCGGAAATATGAATCCGGATAATGCCACAGAGATGACACGCTCCCAGGCTGAAGCTGCAGGGTATAAAGCCTGCAAGAAGTGTTATTAGAAACGTCCGCATGCTGTCAGTTTTTCTGAATATCATGCAGTATTGACATAATATGGATAATCTTTGAGAACATTATTTAAGGACAGCTGTATCATAAATTGATATGACAGGCTGTCCTTTTCTTTTACTATTTTATAATATCCTCCGCCGGTTCAGCCGGTACGAAAACTCTCTTCTTTTCTTTTTTCTCCTTCTTTGCTGCCCTGGCCCGCTCGGTAGCCTCCCTGCAGAATTCCATCTGGGAATTTATCAGCGTTTTGCCACGTTTGTCCTGCTTCTCATACAAACCGGAGGGCTGCAGGATATGTGCTTTTACATTGTCACGGAATTCCAGATCCAGCACATGCATGATCTCTTCCTTGATCCGCTCATCTTCCACAGGGAAAACAATCTCCACACGACGGTCAAGGTTACGTGGCATCCAGTCCGCACTTCCCATATAGATTTCATCGGAACCGCCATTGCGGAAATAGAAAATACGGCTGTGCTCCAGGAAATTGCCGACGATCGAACGCACGTGGATATTTTCGCTGATACCCGGAATGCCCACCTTCAGGCAGCAGATGCCGCGGATCAGAAGATCGATCCTTACGCCACAGGAAGAAGCATAATACAGCGCTGCTATGATCTCAGGGTCACACAGAGAATTCATCTTTGCCGCAATGTGAGCCTCTTCTCCCTTTTTCGCATGCTCCGCTTCTCTTTCGATCATTTTTACAAAACGGTCCTTCATCCAGATCGGCGCAACGATCAGGCGATTCCAGCGCTTCGGCTCGGAATATCCGGAAAGCATGTTGAACACAGCAGTTGCATCCTCTCCAAACCGTTCGTCACAGGTAAATATACCGCAGTCTGTATAAAGCTTGGCTGTGGAATCGTTATAGTTTCCGGTTGCCAGATGCACATATCTGCGGATTCCGTTTTCTTCTCTTCTCACAACAAGAGTGATCTTACTGTGTGTCTTCAGCCCCACCAGACCATAGATCACATGACAGCCTGCCTTTTCCAGCATTTTTGCCCAGACGATATTGTTTTCCTCATCAAAACGCGCCTTCAGTTCTACAAGAACGGAAACCTGCTTGCCGTTTTCTGCAGCCTGAGCAAGTGCCGCAATGATGGGTGAATTGCCGCTGACGCGATACAGAGTCTGCTTGATCGCCAGTACATCCGGGTCCTTTGCCGCCTGACGCACAAAATTCACCACCGGATCAAAACTCATATACGGATGATGCAGGAACACATCACCCTCCCTGATCACCTGGAAAATATCTTTGTCATTCTGAAATGCCGGCACTGCTGCCGGTTTGTATTTCGGTTCCTTGAACTGATCGTATCCGTCAATACCATAAACCTTCATCAGCATGGTCAGATCCAGCGGTCCGTTGATAAAAAAGATATCATCTCCATGAACCTGAAACTCCATTTTCAGAATATCCAGGAGTCGCGGATCCATCTTATCTTCCACTTCCAGGCGGATCACCTCTCCCCACTGGCGCTTTTTCAGCTGTTTCTGGATCTCAACCAGAAGATCCTCTGCTTCATCCTCGTCAATAGGAAGATCCGCATTACGCATGATCCTGTACGGATGGGCACAGATCACATCATAGCTTAAGAACAGCTTGTCGATGTTGCGCTCAATGATCTGTTCCAGAAGCGTTACGGTTGTATGGCCTTTTTTCTCAGATGGAATGATCACTACTCTTGGAAGTACAGAAGGCACCTGTACAGTGGCAAAATCAATCTCTTCTTTTCCTTTTTTGGTATCTTTTTTGGAAAGAAGTGCTCCGATATTCAACGTTTTATTACGGATCAGAGGAAACGGTCTGGAAGAATCCATTGCCATTGGTGTCAGGACCGGATATACATTGTCCTCAAAATACTGATCCACAAACTCTTTCTGCTTCTCGGAAAATGCCTCGTGCTCAAAGATCACATGAAGTCCTGCTTTTTCAAGTGCAGGGACCAGAGACCGGTTTAATGTACTGTACTGTACGTGAACAAGCTCATGTGTCTGCCGGCTGATGGCTTTCAGCTGTTCCTTGGCTGTCATTCCTGCAATATCCGTTTTTTTGTATCCTGCATGAACCTGATCCTTCAGGGATGCAACACGGACCATATAAAATTCATCCAGATTGGATGAGGTGATACTCAAAAATTTCATTCTCTCAAACAGAGGCAGATTTTTGTCTCTGGCTTCACTGAGCACACGATCATCAAATTTGATCCAGCTCAGTTCTCTGTTTACAAAATATTCCGGTTTGTCAAATTCCTTAAATTTCATACAAAAGCCTCCTCCGTTATCTTTTTCCCTTCCGTCTCATTACAAGCCGGATGCCAAACACCTCTTCAAAAAATTCCTTTTTATCTTTCAGAAGTCCCAGCTCCAGCGAAACATCCCTTGCGGAATCCACCACCAGGTAAAGAATCCTGTCTTTTAAGGTTACATTAAGCGCTTTTACCTTCTGGTAATGGCTTCTGTCCATAGCATTGGCCAGACGGAGAATTGCGGTCAGCTTCGCAGTCAGGAGATAATTTTCCCTGCTCATGGATGTTTCACGGTTGATCTCTTCGTAGCAGCCGAATTCTCTGGTATTGTACCTTACCGCACTGGCGATCACCTGCCGCTCCTCTGTGGAAAGACCTATGATCTCCGTAGCCATGATGATTCGGTAAGAGCATTCTGCCACCTCACTCATACTGATATATTTTCCGCAGTCATGAAGAAGAACCGCGATCTGCAGAAGAAGCCGTTCACGTTTTCCCATGCCGTGGATCTTCCTTGTGCTGTCAAAAATATCCAGTGCCACATCGGTAGTTCCTGCAATGTGATTCTTTCCGCTGGAATACCTTTTGGCAATGTTCCTGGATGCCACCAGGATATCATTTTCAAAATTATGTACACTTTTCAGATATTTATTTTTTTCCGCATGGTCATAGGCGATCCCGTCCAGAAGAGAAACACCCGGGATCCAGAGTGCTTCTGCCTGAAAGATTTCTATAAAGTTTCGAATGATAACCATGTTCGGCACGATCAGAGACGCATATTCCGGTTCCAGCTCCATGGATTCGGCAAGGTCATGATCGGACATGTTTACAATGGTCTCGTATTTCTTCAGGAATTCCTCCTTTGTAATGATATTCTCTCCGGATCTGTCCTGAAAAATCGTATCTGTGAGAAAATCTCCCATCAGGATCAGATTTGAGATTTCCTTGTCTTTAAGATAAAGGCGTTGAAAGCTTATCAGATCATTTCGGATAAATTCCTCTATCAGCCGGTCATAATGTGGAGTTGTTTTCTCCAGTTCTTTCAGACGTTCGCGGATACGAAGACTTCCCATACGGATACTCTGGGTCAGCACCAGAGCATCTTTGTCAAAGAGAGAAATCTGCAGATTTCCTCCTCCGATATCCAGGATCGCCGTACCCTTCTGAATAGCCTTTTTGAAGCCGGATTCAATGGCAGCAATGGATTTATATCCCAGGAAATGCTGTTCCGCATTGCTCAGGATCTCTACCCGGATACCAGTTCTCTGATATATCTGCTCCAGGATGATCACCGGATTTTCCAGCTCACGGAGAGAGCTTGTTGCACACGCACGCCAGCTTTCCACCCCAAATTCAGCCATCATGCGTTTAAAATCATTAAGGATCCCGCAGAGTTCATCCACAGTCTCCATCTCCAGCCGTCCTGCAGCGTAAGTTCCACGGCCCAGCTCCAGCTGGTAACGGACATCATTGATCTCCCGGAAGCCGATCCGCTTTGACATTTCAAAGATCTTCATACTGACTTCATAGGAGCCTATATCAATTGCTGCAAAGGTTGTCACCGCCATAGTTTTTCATCCTTTCCCCCAATACACAGGTAAACTATTTCTTTTTTTCTTCCTCTGTTCCCACAATGTAATCAATAAACTGCTGCGCTGCACGTCCGGTCAGTCCCCCGTGAGAAATCTCCCACTGGTTGGCTTTCAGAAGCAGTTCCTCCTCCGGCATGGTAACTCCATAACGGGCTGCCAGTGTACGGACGATCTCCTGGAACTGTTTTTTGTCCGGTTTGCCAAAGTAGATACGAACCCCAAAACGATATACCAGAGAAAGCTTCTCCTGTACGGTATCGGAGGAATGCAGATCATTGTCATCTGCGATCTCCAGCTTGTCTGTGGCACGCTCACGGACAAGATTACGCCGGTTACTTGTGGCATAGATCAGGACATTGTCCGGTTTTTTCTCAAGCCCGCCCTCGATCACTGCTTTCAGGTATTTATATTCAATTTCAAATTCCTCAAAGGAAAGATCATCCATATAAATGATAAAACGATAGTTACGGTTTTTGATCTGGGCGATGACTTCATTAAGATCCTGGAACTGATGCTTATAGGCCTCAATGATACGAAGTCCCTGATCATAATACTGGTTCAGGATTCCCTTGATACTGGAAGATTTGCCGGTTCCCGCATCGCCAAAGAGCAGACAGTTGTTCGCCTTTCTCCCCTGTACAAATGCCTCTGTATTATCAATGAGCTTTTTCTTGGCGATCTCATATCCTACCAGGTCATCGATCTTCACATGTGCGATTCTTGTGATAGGCTGGATCTCCACCTTTCCCTCTTCATCGTGGCCGATACGGAATGCCTTATGAAGGCCAAGCTTGCCAACACCGAAATCTTTATAGAAGGATACCATGTCATCCATAAATTCTTCGGTTGTGGTGGCTGCTGCCAGGGTTTTGCTCATCTGGCAGATCCGGTCACGGATCCTGGTGTTAAAGAGCTTGCTGTTCTCATCCGGTGTCTGGTAATCACAGATCACCCTGCAGCATACAGTTCCGAACACTTTGTCAAAGACCGTGATGTCAAAATCATACAGTTCCTTGAAAATCTGGAAATCATTTTTTGCCAGGTCATTAATGCTGCCCTTGATCGCTCCCCGGATCTCGCTTGCCATACTGAAAGCGTTCTCATGATTTACCAGAAGGAATGTAAGATATGTATGCCAGATATTTCCGGAAAAGCCGTACATTCCTGCCAGCTCCACCAGCCCGTTGACACTTTTGAAAAACTGGTCTTCTCTTGCCTTGAGTGCTTCTTCATCAGATTCATAAAGATTGATAAGCTCTGCCATATCGTTCAGTATCTCGCCGTTTGAAAATTCACGGTAAAGGATACATTCCTGAATTCTTGCCAACATAATAATTAACTCCTCTGTATCTTAATAATTTCCAAGAACACGGAGAACATTCGCCTCCGCCTCGATTCCTCTTAACGCATTTTCCACAGCGCTTTCGCCAAGCTTCCCTGTGAAATCCACGAAGAAACGGTATTCCCAGGATTTTCCCGGAATCGGACGGGATTCGATCTTGGTCATATTCAGACCGTTGTAAATGATATGGGAAAGCATGTTGTAAAGAGTTCCGCTTTCATGAGGCAGTTCAAAACAGATGCTGATCTTCCCGGCCTTTTCCTCATATTCCGGTTTCCTGCTTACAATAATAAAACGTGTGGAGTTTGCTTTTTCTCTGCAGATATTTTCTGCAAGGACCTTCAGACCGAATACCTCACCAGCCTCACGGCTTGCGATAGCTGCCACACCTTTGTCTCCCACTTCACTGACCTTTTTTGCCGCTCCTGCGGTGTTTTCCACTTCTTTCTTTTTCCAAGAAGGGTTTTCCTCCAGAAACGCTTTGCACTGGGCAAGTCCCTGGGGATGAGAGCATACTTCCCTGATATCCTTGATCTGTGCATCCGGCATTCCCAGAAGCACATGATCCACACGGATGATCTGCTCGCCCACGATATACAGCTTGTATTCCATAAGAAGGTCATAGATATCAGCCACGATACCTGCAGTAGAATTCTCAATAGGAAGTACCGCATAATCGGCCTTGCCATGGGTTACATCCTCCATAGCTGTCCTCCATGTTTTTACATGGTAGCTTTCAATATTTTTTCCAAAGTACTGCCGCATAGCCGCATAGCTGTAAGCTCCCTCTACCCCCTGAAACACAACCGTTGCGTTTTCAAGGGGAACATGCTTCACAGTTGTGAAATTGCGCTCTCCGTAAATCCCATGCTCTGTCAGCAGCTGGTACTGTCTCTTACGGCTGATGGCCATGATCTGACGGAAAAGCTCCTGCACGCCGAGGCTGTTAAAGTCTCCGTGAGCCTTGTTTTTCAGCGTATGGATCTTCTGGCTCTCACGTGCCGGATCCAGTACCTGCTTACCGGTTTTTATTTTATATTCAGCGACTTCCTCACTCACCTTCATTCGTTTTTCAAAGAGACGTACGATCTCACTGTCGATCTCATCGATCTCGTCTCTGTATCTTTCCAAATCCGTCATTGGTTTCCTCCGTTATGGTTCCTGATAATTTCTGTAAGGTTCCCCAGGAACGCCAGGGAACCAAAAGCAATGATCACATCCTCTTTTCCTGCCAGATGATAGGCCTCTGCCACTGCAGCTTCGATGTTGTCAAAGGGTCTTACATCAGAATGAAATTCCCGCACCGCATCTGCCAGTTCCTGCGGGGTCAGAGCCCTGGGGTTATCCGGTGCCGCAATCGTCAGGATGGTATCTGCATATTTTTCTGTTTTCCGGATGACCTTTCGGTAATCCTTGTCACGGAACATTCCCATGATGTAGATGATCCTTTTCCCCTTAAAATACCGCTCAATGGACGCAGCCAGCATGTCTGCTGCTGCAGGGTTATGAGCTCCGTCAACCACAAAATCCGGTTCTGTCCCGAGAAGTGCAAATCTTCCTGGCCAGGTGGTACGCTTCAGTCCATCCTGTCTCTGGACCAGTGTTGTGGGATATCCCTGTTCATTCAGGATTTCCAGTGCCCGGAGCGCTGCCACCGCATTCTCTTTCTGATAGGCACCTGCCAGGGATATTGTATATTTTTCTCCTTTATAAAGAAAGGTCTGGCCGGTTATGGATGCTTCCAGTACCTCTGCGCTGTCCCGGTCTGCTGCCTCGTACGGCACATTCTGTTCTTCACATATTCTCCGTATGACCGCCTCTGCCTCCGGCTGCTGCTTTACAGTTACCATATGACTGTCCGGTTTAATGATGCCGGCCTTTTTTTCTGCTATCTCGCCCAGGGTATTTCCAAGAAATGCCGTATGATCCATACTGATGGATACCAGAATGGAAAGAACTGTAGTACGTATAATGTTGGTGGCATCCAGATCGCCGCCCATACCAACTTCCATTAATACCAGATCGCATTTCTCATCCTGAAAATAAAGAAATGCGGCTGCAGTTTCAATTTCAAATACTGACGGATGCGGTTTTCCCTCTTTTACGATCTCATCGATCACCTCCGCGATCCTTGTCACATATGCTGCAAATTTCTCTCTGCTGACAGGTTCTCCGTTAACCTCCATCCTCTCTCTGTAGGAATAGACCGCCGGGGAAATATATCTTCCGACCCGGTAACCTGCACCTGATAAAGCGGAATACAGATATGCGATCACCGAACCCTTTCCGTTAGTTCCCGCTACATGAACATACTTCAGTTCATCCTGGGGATTTCCAAGCCGCCTCATCATCTCTCTCATATTTTCCAGGCCCAGAACAATTCCCTTTTTCAGTTCCGCGGCTCTGATGTAGGCACGACTTTCTTCATAATTCATCGTCTGTTTTCTCCTTCCGCATGTGTTGATAATCCATTACTGCTTTTTCACTTTGCAGTAATAATTTTGTTCATTATAACCCACGTGTATATTTTTTTCAAGGCAGGGAAGGCTATTAAAGACGCTTTTCCACGTTAAATATATGTAAAGTCCAGGCGGATATTCACAACCCCGCAGGGAACTTTCTTAATCCAGTTAAACTAACATTTTCCGGAAAGCGCAGGATTTCTGCTGATGAGAAGGAGCTTTAAAATGCAAAAGAAGGATTTTTTTCTGTGCGGTTTTACAGGCTGGTGTCTGGAGATCTTATGGACAGGACTGCACTCTCTTGTCACCGGACATTTTACTATGATGGGCAAAACCTCTCTTCTGATGTTCCCTGTTTACGGACTTGCAGCACTGATCCGTCCGGCTTACTACAAGCTTGCCCGCTTTCCGGTTATGGTACGGGGGATCATTTACAGCTGCGGGATTTTTTTCGTGGAATTTTTAAGCGGATCTTTTTTTCAGAAGCTTCACATCTGTCCCTGGGATTATTCTCATGTTCCGCTTCAGTATAAAGGAGTGATCCGACTGGACTATGCTCCTCTGTGGTTTTTTACCGGTCTCTTTTTTGAATGGCTTCTTCGACAAAATCCTCGGAAAGTCTCTTGAAAATCTCACAGTTATATTATATGATAATTGGAAGGAATCTTATTTCCAGTAAATAATTGGAGGTACAACATGAGACATTTAATGAGTCCTTTGGATCTCTCGGTCGAAGAGCTTGATAAGCTTCTGAATCTTGCCGACGACATCGGGAAAAATCCAAAAAAGTATGCGCATACCTGTGATGATAAAAGGCTTGCGACATTGTTTTACGAACCAAGTACACGTACACGTTTAAGCTTCGAAGCAGCCATGATGAATCTTGGAGGAAAGGTTCTCGGTTTTTCTTCTGCTGATTCCAGCTCTGCATCCAAAGGCGAGAGCGTTGCCGATACGATTCGCGTTGTTTCCTGTTATGCAGATATCTGTGCTATGCGCCATCCGAAAGAGGGTGCTCCGCTTGTAGCTTCTATGTCATCCAATATTCCGGTGATCAATGCCGGTGATGGCGGCCACCAGCATCCTACCCAAACATTAACCGATCTTTTAACTATCCGTTCCCTGAAGGGCAGACTTGACAATATTACCATCGGCCTCTGCGGTGACCTGAAATTTGGTCGTACCGTTCACTCTCTGATCGAGGCTCTGGTCCGTTATGAAAATGTGAAATTTGTTCTGATCTCTCCGGAGGAGCTTCGTATTCCAAGCTATATCCGTGAGGATGTTCTGAAACGCAACAATGTCGAGTTTGTCGAAGAGGAACGTCTGGAGGATGCACTTCCGGATCTGGATATCCTGTACATGACTCGTGTTCAGAAGGAACGTTTCTTCAACGAAGAGGATTATGTCCGCATGAAGGATTTCTATGTTCTGGACAAACAGAAAATGGAGCTTGCACCGAAGGATATGTATATCCTTCACCCACTCCCACGTGTTAACGAGATTTCTGTTGAAGTGGACTCTGATCCGCGTGCCGCTTATTTCAAACAGGCCCAGTATGGTGTGTATGTCCGTATGGCCCTGATTCTTACATTACTGGAGGTGGAACTGCCATGTTAAACGTAGGTGCTCTTCGTGAGGGTTATGTTCTGGATCATATCAAAGCCGGCAAAGCAATGACGATCTATCACGACCTGAAGCTGGATAAGCTGGATTGTACGGTTGCTATTATCAAAAATGCCCGCAGCAAGAAAATGGGAAAAAAGGATATCATCAAGGTTGAATGCCCCATCGAGGACCTGGATCTGGATATCCTTGGTTTTATCGATCATAATATTACCGTAAATATCATCAAGGACGAAAAGATCGTTGCAAAGAAAGAGCTGAAGCTGCCGAAGCAGGTTGTGAACGTGATCAAATGCAAGAATCCTCGCTGCATTACTTCCATCGAGCAGGGGCTGGATCAGATTTTTGTTCTTGCAGATGAAGAGAATGAAGTTTACCGGTGTAAATATTGTGAGGAGAAATATAGAGGTAAACGGAATAAATAGGGATTCAAGGATTCCTGCGAGAATTATTGACAAACAGACGCGTCCGGCTCCTGCGAAGGCCTGAATATCGAAGCGGGAACCGGGCGCTGTGTTTTCATAGAAAAGTTTTTTACAAAAAAGCAACTGATATTTTACAGAACATATCTGCAAAATACAGTTGCTTTTATTATGTGCTTATTATCATACACAGTCAGACCGATAAGCCGGGTTATGTCGTTGGGTGATCATCTATCTAGGCCTTCCGTTGCCAGAAGGCTCCAGCGACCTACCTGAAAGCACGACGGGCCGCCGTATGGCTTTCTTCTCGGTCTTGCTTCGAATGGAGTTTACATGTGCCCGCTCTGTTACCACAGCGGCGGTAGTCTCTTACACTGCCTTTCCACCCTTACCCCGCAAAACGGGGCGGTTTATTTCTGTTGCACTGGTCTGGGAGTTACCTCCACCGGACGTTATCCGGCATCCTGCCCTGTGAAGCCCGGACTTTCCTCGTCTGGACCCTTTCGTCTGTCCAGCCGCGATCACCTGGCCTGGCTGCGCACCTGCTATTTTAACACAGGTGTATAGACTTGTAAAGTTGGAATTTTCTTGGTCTCCTATGTCTTTTACATGGAAATCCATCCAAATGCATTTGCCACAGAACTGAAAAGAATGATCGCCGCAAAGATTGGGCAAAGATACTGGATCATAAAATTAAAGATTCTTTTTCTGCGGAAAGTACCACCTTCCTGCAGTACTTCCTCTTCAATCTTCTTTGTACCAACTACTCTGGATATCAGAAGACAGGTAGCAATCGCTGCGATCGGCATCATGACAGAGTTCGTCAGGAAATCAAAGAAATCAAGGAACTGCATTCCAATGATCTTAACACACGCCAGAGGACCATAGCCAAGAGAAGAAAGACTTCCGAGAACAACCATGATAATTCCGACAAATACTGTCGCCTTCTTGCGTCCCCATTTCAGTTCATCCTGAAAAGTAGATACTGCACTCTCAGTCAGTGCAATAGAACTGGTCAAGGCTGCACAGAGAACCAGTACAAAAAACAGGATTCCAACCAGAGTTCCAAATCCCATGCTTGCGAATACCTTCGGAATCGTAATAAACATCAGTGCCGGTCCCGCCTGTAACGTATCCGGATCTCCACCGGAAAATGCAAACACTGCCGGAATGATCATCAGACCTGCCATCATTGCGATCGCTGTGTCAAAAATTTCTACATTTTGTGTAGAACCTTCAATAGATACATCCTTTTTCATATAGGAACCAAAAGTTACCAGAATACCCATCGCGATCGACAGAGAATAAAACATCTGTCCCATTGCCGCAACCACTGTCATCCAGGAGAAGTTTTTGATATTTGGTATCAGAAAATATTTCACACCTTCCAGTGCTCCTGGCCTCGTTACCGAATAAATGACAATGACCACAGACAAGAATACCAGTATCGGCATCATTAATTTGGAAACTCGTTCCACGCCATTCTGCACACCTGCATAAATGATCACCAGCGTAAGCAGTGTAAAAAACAGGAAACAGGTTTCTGTAGAAAATCCATCCGCTATAAAAGCAGAAAAATATCCGTCTTCAGCAAGAGTCTGACTGCCTCCCTTTACATACTCCACCAGGTATTTAATTACCCATCCACCGATCACGGAATAATACGGCACGATCAGAACCGGTATGATCGCATTGATCCAACCGCCCAAAGACAGCCACTTTGATTTACCAAAAGTTCCAAACGCACCTACCGGACTTTTCTTTGTCATACGTCCCAGAGCTGTCTCTGCCACGATCATAGAATATCCGAAGGTCAATGCCAGAATGATATAGATCAGTAAAAAAATTCCACCGCCGTACTTTGCCGCCAGATAAGGGAATCTCCATATATTCCCAAGCCCTACCGAAGCACCAGCTGCAGACAGTACAAATCCAATCTTCCCGGAAAATGTACTCCTCTCATGTTTATGTTTCTCCATAATTCTTCCTTTCCCGTCACATATTTGTTTTTTGTATTCTTTATGTCTTCTCAATTTCCGCTCATATGATAATACCATGCTTTTATCCCTCAGGCAAACAATATATTAAAAAAATACAGAGCCTATATTTCCTGAATTACTGTTCACTCCATTCTCAGTAACACGCTTCGCGGTGCACAGAATTTATGCTAATCACATAAATTCGCGCAGTATGGCTCGGGTTTTCTGTGACCTTCGCTCACAAAAAACACCTCGCGGAATATTACCAGTAAACAGTAATTTTCCTGTTCTGCATCCCACAACCATACTCTCCGCACATTTTATATTTTTCCTGCCAGCTGGATGCACCAGCCTGGGGGAGAGGATATCGGTTTGGGCTGCTGCGGAGGAGGGGTGATAACTACTTGGGCTGCGGGAGTCGGCGTTATTGCGGCAGGGTCAGCTGTCTGAGCCAACGGCGAGTTCTGGCCCTGCCGCAATGCTTTTAGCCGACTCACGGAGTCCTAGTAGTATCCCCCGACGGAGTCCCTGCCCGGACCGATATCCTCTCCCCCAGGCGTCCGTCGTCCGCCATCCGCCATCCATCATTCTGCTTCCACCACTTTCCCCAGCAGTATCCCCCCTACGCAACCATCCACTCTGACGTTATCGTCCAAACATTCGTTCGTAAATTAATTTCCTACCGGATCTCCAACGTCCACTCCCGCCGATCCACAACCTCACCGATCACCCCAGCCTGCAGACCAGCCGCATCCAGCCGCTTCATGATCTCCGGCACATCCCTCTCCGGAACCGCCGCCAGCAATCCCCCAGAAGTCTGCGGATCAAACACCAGATCCTCCCGCCAGAGCTCTGCCACACTTTTCACTCCGGTTTTCTCAGCAAACTCCCGGTTCCTGTAAGCCCCACCCGGAATCAATCCCATAGAAGCAAACTCCTCCACATCCGGAAGCACCGGCAGCTTCTCCGTATCGATCACAACCGTCCGGTCACTGGCCACAGCCATCTCCGTAGCATGTCCCCCAAGACCAAACCCCGTCACATCCGTACAGGCATGAACCTCAAACTCTTTAAAAACCTCACAGGCATCCCGGTTCAGTTTCTTCATGGAAGCCAAAACCGCCTTACGTGCACCTTCCGTCACCAGATCCGCCTTGATCGCCGTATTCACGATCCCCGCACCCAGCGCCTTCGTCAGGATCAGCTTATCTCCGGTCTGCGCTCCAAAATTCTTCCAGAACTTCCTCGGATCTACAAAACCCGTCACACTGAGCCCATACTTTGGTGTATCATCCTGGATCGTATGGCCACCGGCAAGAACCGCACCAGCCTCCATCACCTTATCTGCACCACCACGCAGGATCTCCCCGAGAATCTCCACATCCATATCCTTCGGAAACGCCACAATATTCAAAGCCGTCTTTGGAGTTCCACCCATAGCATATACATCACTCAACGCATTGGCCGCCGCGATCTGCCCGAAATCATAAGGATCATCTGCCACAGGCGTAAAAAAATCCAGTGTCTGGATCAGCGCCAGATCATCACTCACCCGGTAAACTGCAGCATCATCCGAAGTGTCCGTTCCAACCAGAAGATCCGGATCACAGAACTTTGGCAGCCCGCCAAGAACTCCCGCCAGAGTCCCCGGTCCTACCTTAGCTGCACAGCCACAGTTTGGAGCCAGTTTTGTCAATTGTATTTTTTCTTTCATGATCATTTTCCCTTTCCTTTAAGTCCTGTAAATCCCGTCATCCATCCGCAGCACCACAGAGGACTTTAACTTTTCCGATTCACACTCAAAAGGCTCCACACACCACAGATCCTATGCACAGAGAAATCCTAATCTTCTCATCTTTGTGCCAACCGATATCTGCATTGCATAGAGCCTTATATCTACACATAGCTTTTTTTATTCATACAATTAATTTATACATTAAAACAACTACCGCCAATAAACTCCCTCAGAAGCGAATTAAACGGAACACCCTCACTGGGCACCGGCACAAAATAATCCAGGAACTTCAAAAGCCGCTTCGCCTCCTGATACTCCGGTTCACTCTTGTCAATTCCAAAAAGCAGCGGTTCCGCATAAACCTTCAGGCAGGCAAGCTCATACACAAGAGCTGAATTAAACATCACATCTGCTTCCTCCTGGAACGGAAAAATATTCTGCTCCTCGCCTCTCCGTACAGAAGGCCACCTTGCAATGGTATCCTTTGCGGAAGTTCCACGTGTACGTGCATCACGGACAATTCGGCGTATCAGTCTTCCATCCGTTGTGGGGATCCGGTTATGCTCATCAATGTTCAGCTGTGTCAACGCACTGATATAGATCTTAAACTTACTCTCTTTTGGAAGGGCATAACTCAGCTTGTCATTAAGCCCGTGAATGCCTTCGATAACCAGGATATCATCTTTTCCAAGCTGAAGCTGGTCTCCCCGGTATTCCCTGCATCCGGTCTTGAAATTAAATGTAGGAAGATCCACGGTTTTTCCCGAAAGAAGATTCAGCATATCTTCATTAAACTGCTTCGTATCAATGGCTTCCAGACACTCATAATTCTTTTCTCCGAATTCATCCAACGGCGTATGTTCACGATCCACAAAATAGTTATCCACAGCAATGGGATGCGGCTTCAGACCATGAGCAGAAAGCTGAATAGATAATCTGTGAGAAAAACTGGTCTTTCCGGAAGAAGACGGACCTGCGATCATTACGAACTTTACATTGCCCCTTCTCCGGATCTCCTCGGCAATCGAAGAAATCTTGGCCTCATGGAGTGCCTCCTGGATCAGCATCAGGCTCTGCACACCTTCTCTTGTGATCCGGTCATTGAGATCTCCTACAGTGGCAACATCCAGCTTATCGCCCCACTCTTCCGATTCCTTCTGCACATGGAAGATCTTATCCTGGGGTTCAAAAGGCTCCAGCACATCCGGGTTCTTCTGTCTCGGAAGAATCAGCACAAAGCCTTCATCATAAAGCTGCAGATCAAAATACTTCACATAGCCGGTATCTGGTGCCATAAATCCGTAAAAATAATCCTCGAAATTTTCCAGGCTGTAAATATTCACTCTGGAAACCCGCCGATAACGGAACAGCTTTTCTTTATCATACATATGATGCCTGTGGAACATGGAAACGGCATCATCCGTGCTGACACTGCGTTTGCAGATCGGAAGCTTCCGGTCTACCAGTTCCCGCATCCGCACTTTTACCCGGTCAAGAAGCTCCTGATCCAGGGTAGCACTGCCTTTCATAGTAAAATAAAGAGCATTTCCAATAGAATAATGGATCACAACATGATCCACATTCTCTTTTCCAGCTACATCAAAAATTGCCTTCAAAAGAATAAAGATCGCACTTCTCCGATAGGTTTTTCGACCGGCACTGTCCTTTGCGGTTATAAATCCCAGTGTACAGTCATGCTGAAGCTTCTTGTGAAGCTCACGGAGCTTTCCGTTCTCAGTCACAAGGATCACCGGATACTCTGTTTTGCCCTCATAATCCCTTATGATCTCAGAATACGGTGTCATTTTGGGGTATTCCCTTGTTTCTCCGTTTATGGTCACTTTAATCATTGTCTGTTCCATAACGATCCCCTCCACAGGCTTACATATTTATACAGCTGCCCGATTTTTCGGACAGCCATGTGTTTCACAATTCATTTTTCCGAAACGGATAATCGTATTCCGTCCCACTACATATTCATGAATACAAGCACTTTTTGCGATCCGCTTTTACAAAACAGTATATGGATTTTTCACACTGGCGCAGGTTGTCTTAAGCGCAGAGAATGCCTCATTCAGTTCCTTCTCCATAGCTTCCGCAAAAATATACTCCGTACCGTAATGTCCGGCATCTACGATCGCCAGACCATCTGCCATAGTATCAATGGCAGTATGATAATCAATATCTCCGGTCACATATACATCCGCACCGGCGGCCATTACATCACCGATCATACTCTTTCCGCTTCCTGTACAGATCGCCACAGTCTCGATCTTCCGATCCAGATCACCGTAAACCCGCACATCCGGAAGATGATTGCATTCTTTTACATATTTTCCAAACTCACCAAGAGTCATAACATGGGGAAGCTTTCCTACTCTTCCGAACCCCTCCGGCTGCTCCCCGGATTCATCGGTAACTGTAAGCACCCTTGTATCCTGAAGCTTCAGATGCTCTGCGCTTAAATCTGCCATTCCGATCACATCATAATTGGTATGCATGGCAAAATACGGGATATCCTCCTTTATCAGACGGAGGATCTTCCTTCCGGTAAAGGTATGATTGTTGATCTTTTTGATCCCGGAAAAGATCATTGGGTGATGGGTAAGGATCATATCCGCACCAGCAGCCACCGCCTCATCCAACACCGGTTCCGTAAGATCCAGCGCAAGAAATACATGGGAAATCTCTTTCTGGTCATCTCCCACCAGCAGTCCCACATTATCCCAGTCCTCCGCAAATTTTTGCGGATGGTGCTCATTCAGCCATTCGATCAGTTCATATGCTTTCATATCGTTTCAGAGCTGTATGGATCAGCTCCATTTCCTCCTTTACTTCTGCCAGACGAGTTTTTGCGGAAACAGACTCTGCCCCGGAAAGACCGGCAAGTATTTTCTTACGAATCATTTCCTCCCGGAGAAGATACTCTTTAAGGACCGGGTGACATTTTTTCAGAAGGAGAGGTCCAAACCAGGCCTCTTCCTCTGTGTAAACAGACTTTTCTCCCGAATTGTTACGTACCGCTTTCATCATAGGATAAAATTTTCCGTCTTCTTTTATCATTTCTTCCCTTACGATCTCCCAGCCGATCTCAGAAAGAAAATGCCGGAAATGAGGAAGGTCCGACTGAGGCTGCAGGATCAGTTCCTGAAACCCCTCCCGGACCTTCGCTCCATCCTTTAATATCCTTTCCATCAGAGGACCACCCATTCCCGCGATCACCAGGGTATCACCTTCTCCTGGCTCAAGCTTCGCAAGCCCGTCGCTCAAACGGGTCTCTATGTAATCTTCAAGGCCATAACGGGTAATATTCTCCCTGGCTCTTGAAAGCGGTCCCGGGCGTACATCCATGGCAATGGCTGACGGAACTGTTTTTTCACTGACAAGCCAGATCGACAGATAGCCATGGTCACATCCTACGTCTGCCAGCCGGTTTCCTTTTGTTACCATACCGGCAATGGCACGAAGACGCATGGAAAGCTGTACGGATATATTTTTATCAGTCAAGATAATCCTTCAGCTTGCGGCTGCGGCTGGGATGACGCAGCTTGCGCAGAGCTTTTGCCTCGATCTGACGGATACGCTCTCTTGTGACATTGAACTCTTTACCAACTTCCTCCAGAGTTCTGGCACGTCCGTCGTCCAGTCCGAAACGGAGGCGGAGAACCTTCTGTTCACGGTCAGTAAGCGTACTTAAGACTTCTACCAGCTGCTCCTTCAGAAGTGTAAATGCAGCTGCATCTGCAGGTACCGGAACATTATCATCCTGGATGAAATCGCCAAGATGACTGTCTTCCTCCTCACCGATAGGAGTTTCCAGAGATACCGGCTCCTGAGAGATCTTAAGGATCTCACGTACACGGTCTACCGGCATGTCCATCTCCTCAGCAATTTCCTCCGGCGTAGGTTCACGTCCAAGCTCCTGGAGCAGCTGACGGGAAACACGGATCAGCTTGTTGATAGTCTCAACCATATGCACAGGGATACGGATGGTACGTGCCTGATCTGCAATGGCTCTTGTGATAGCCTGACGGATCCACCAGGTTGCATAGGTACTGAACTTGTAGCCTTTTCTGTAATCAAATTTTTCAACAGCTTTGATAAGGCCAAGATTTCCCTCCTGGATCAGGTCGAGGAACAGCATCCCACGTCCAACATAACGCTTTGCAATGCTGACAACAAGACGGAGATTGGCCTCTGCCAGACGTTTCTTGGCAGCTTCATCCCCCTTTTCCATTCTCTTGGCAAGCTCGATCTCCTCATCTGCACTTAACAGACTGACTTTACCGATCTCTTTCAGGTACATACGGACCGGATCCTCGATGCTGACACCTTCCGGTACAGAGAGGTCGATCTTATCAAGCTCTACCTCTTCTTCATCTTCCATCCCATCCATATCCATATCGTTATCAAGGAGGAGTTCGTCACCGCTATTTTCTGTGATACGGAGAACGTCCACACCGCTGGCCTCCAGGAAGTCAAAAACCTTCTCCATCTGATCCACTTCCAGTGGAGAGTCCTTGAAAAAGTCGCTGATCTCCTGATATTCCAGCACATTCTTTTTCTTTTTTGCAAGTTCAAGAAGCTCTACAAGTTTCTCGCTGAATTTTGCCATATTCATTTCCATAGGTGCTCTATACCTCCATATAGTGTTTATATTTTATCCTTAATTGAAAGAAATATGCAGCTGCTGCCTCTTTCTTCCAAGGTCTTCCAGTTCTTTTTTTGCTTTTATCAGTTCCTGAAGCCCGGCCATGTCTGACGGGTCCCAGGTACGGTTTTTTTCTTTGAGGCTTTCTTCCTTGATCCGCAGCAGCGCATCGGAAAAAGCCCTCTGCTGTTCTCCTTCGTTTTCCAGATGGATGGTGGCGTTAAAAAGAGATGCCACCTCCCGCTGCTCCTCACTGTCTGTAAAGGCGTTGAGAAGCTTTCCCGGATTGGTCTCTCCCTCCTTATGCTGTTCAAACAGCATCTGGGCTACCTCTTTATACAGCGGTACCACAAAATCGGAAGGGGAAATGTATTTTTCCACCTGTTCAAAAATACCCGGATAATTTACAAGCCAGGTCAGCATCAGCTTCTGTGCTTTGTCTGCGGCGGATTCCTTTTTCTTTGTTTCCGGAGTCCCGGACTTTGGCTGGATCCGTTTCTCTGCAGGCGTTCCCTTCAGAGCCAGCGTGTTGACCCTTTTCCGGATATCCTCCGTGCCCACTCCATAGCGGCCGTATTCCTTTACAATGGCTTCTATATAAAGATTCCTCTCCAGTTCATCGGAAAGCTCCAGAAGCATCCCGGCACACCGCTCAAAAAACTGATTCTGTCCCTGGGGTGCATCCATGGCAAATTCCTGTTCCGCAATATGTACACGAAACATAAAGCTGTCCATGGCCCGGTTCAGACGTTCCTCAAAGGCCTCCGCTCCTTCATTCTTGATGAACTCGTCCGGATCCTTCCAGGGCTTCAGGCTTACTACCCTGGACGTGACTCCCGCCTCCCGCAGGATCGGAATCGCACGAAGTGCCGCCCGGATCCCTGCACCGTCACTGTCATAAAGAAGCAGGACTTCCTTGGTGTAACGTTTCACAAGGCTTGCATGTCCGGAGGTCAGTGCAGTTCCAAGCGACGCCACTGCATTGGTAAAGCCTGCCTGATGCATGGCGATCACATCCATATATCCCTCACAGAGGATCAGATAATTCTTCCTGGTGGTCCTGGCCACATTCAGCCCGTAAAGATTCCGGCTCTTATCAAAGATCTTCGTCTCCGGTGAATTCAGGTACTTGGGCTTGCCATCTCCCATGACACGACCTCCGAAACCAATGACCCGGTTGTTTACATCCATGATCGGGAAGATCACACGGTTCCAGAACTTATCATACATACCTCGCCGCTCATCTACATTGAACAGGCCGGATTCCCTGAGAAGTTCATCACTGTAGCCCTTCCCCTTAAGATATTTGTACAGATCATCACTATACTTATCCGAATATCCAAGACCGAATTTACGGATGGTTTCCTCGGAAAGACCTCTTCCTGTCAGATATCCGTAAGCCGTCTTTCCGCCTTCTCTCCGGAGCTGATAATAAAAGTACTGTGCTGCCAGCTTGTTGATCTCCAGAAGATTTGCTCTCTGTTCTGCTTTTTCTCTGGCTTCTCTGGAATACTCGATCTTCGGAAGCTCTACCCCTGCCCGGTCAGCCAGATGTGACAGCGCCTCACCAAACGAGTAATTCTCATATTCCATGATAAAATTGTATACGTTTCCTCCTGCCCCGCAGCCAAAGCAGTAATACATCTGCTTGGATGGTGTTACGGAAAAGGAAGGGGTTTTCTCATTATGGAAGGGACACAGCCCAAAATAGGAACTCCCCCTCCGTGTCAGTTTCACATACTGGGATATCACGTCTACAATGTCATTTTTCATTCGGACTTCTTCTATGATGTCATCTGAATAACGCATGCTTATCCCTCTTTTCCATTTAATAGACCTCCCAGGCTCTCGGTATATAGATCTCCCTGAATTTCTCCATGGAATACTGATCCGTCATTCCCGAAATATAATCACATACTGCCTGTTCCTTAGGTACTCCCCGGTATTCCACCAATTCCCTGTATTCCCGGGACATTGCCTCCGGATGGTCAGTATAATATCCGTACAGTTCACTCAGCATCTGGATCACTTTATCCTCTTCCTTCCTGGCAACCGGATTCTCATAGACATTCCGGAACATCAGCGCCCGAAGCTCCATCATCGCCTCAAAAACATCCGGCGACATGGAGATGCTGTCTTTCCCCATACTGTTCTCTATAATATTATGTACGAAAGTATTCAGCCGTTCTCTCGTGGTATAGCCCAGAAAAGTTCTCATTGTGACAGGAATATCATCTTCTGTGATGATCCCTGCCCGCTGGGCATCGTCCATATCATGGTGGATATAGGCGATCTTGTCAGAAAAACGTACCACCTGTCCTTCCAGTGTGAAAGGATTTCCGCTGGTGCGGTGATTCATGATCCCATTTCGGACTTCCCAGGTAAGGTTCAGCCCGTTTCCGTTCTTCTCCAGTACTTCCACAACCCGGACGCTCTGCCTATAGTGTGCAAAGCCACCCGGATGTACCTGATCCAGTGCTCTCTCTCCTGCATGTCCAAAAGGCGTATGCCCCAGATCATGTCCCAAAGCGATTGCTTCCACCAGATCTTCATTTAAGCGAAGTGCCTTGGCAATAGTCCGGGCGATCTGCGATACCTCCAGTGTATGTGTCAGCCTGGTACGGTAATGATCTCCCTGTGGTGCCAGAAACACCTGTGTCTTATCCTTCATACGGCGAAAAGCCTTACAGTGAAGGATCCTGTCTCTGTCTCTCTGATACGTTGTCCGCACATCGCATTCCTCTTCCGGGTGCTCCCGGCCTCTGGTATCTGCGCTGTGAGAAGCATAAGGGCTCAAAAGCTCCCGTTCTCTCTGTTCCATGCTCTCTCTGATGTTCATAAGCATTTCCTCCACAGTCTGACAAACAGCGGCGACAAAATACCCTCTGTTAATTATATTCTACACAAAACCACAAATTCCTCTTTTCTGAAAAAATAATTCAAAAAATATTGGAGTTACGGTCTGATCAGCCCTTAAGATGTCCAAAATTATCCTATTGTATATGAAACGAATACAAATATATCACGCAGATCTTCCCATTTCAGCTTCTCACCAGTGCAGGCATGCAATAATTTACTTTCATATAGCCAAAAACAGAGCTGCAATTCACAGCTCTGTTTTAAAGTCATGCGGAAGATGGGACTTGAACCCACACAAGCGCAATGCTTACAAGATCCTTAGTCTTGCTCGTCTGCCAGTTCCGACACTTCCGCATATCGCATTTCATTGGAAATTTCCAATGCGGAAGATGGGACTTGAACCCACACGAGCGCAATGCTCACAAGATCCTTAGTCTTGCTCGTCTGCCAGTTCCGACACTTCCGCATGACCGCATTTCCTTGGGATTTTTTATTTTCTCCCTCGCGACAAGTGATAGTATAGCAAAGTGGATCTTGTATGTCAACACCTTTTTTCAAAAGTTTTCTATTTTTTCGGTTTTTCTGTTATTTTGTCACGATTATCTTTGGTCCGGCACCCTTTGCACGGAGGAGTTTTTTGTATGCACTTACCCTGGAAGCCGGTACTTTAAATCTGCAGTTGGAACGGATCCCCTTAAATGCATTGGCTCCGGTCTTCGCTGTCGTAAGCTTTGTGCTGAAGATCGTTACATTGGAGAGTTTACTGCAGCCGCAGAAGGCTTTCGCACCTACTGTCATTATATTCGCTCCGATTTTCACTGTTGTCAGCTTCTTCGCTCCGGACATTGCAGAGGTGCCAATGGCTGTTACACGAAAGCTCTTTCCACCAATCTTTACTGTCGTCGGGATCGTAAGTGTCTTTCTTGCTGCCTTATCCGTAGCTCCGGTAAAGACTACGGTTCCCTTGCCGGATGTGTCTGCATTGGATATCTTATATTTCAGCCTGCTGACTGTATAGACTGCGTTTTTCTGAACCGTGATCCGGAATTTTTTTGTAACAGAACCGTTATATTTTCCTTTTCCTTTGATCGTAACGGATGCAGTTCCGATGTTTTTATTATTCTTCCAGGTAAGGGTGTAATCCCTTCCGTTTACAAGCTTCTTACCGCCGTAGGTTATGGTGAGTGCCTGGGTCAGCGGCTTTCCGGTAAAGGCCCCGGTCTTAAGTGCGGATATCTTTGTTTTGCTGATATTGGTAACCGCTGCAGTCTGTCCACCAATGGAAACAAATTTCACATCTTTAAAAAATACATGATATAAATTTTCACATTGATGCATTCTCTTTACATATCGTTCCGCTGCCGAGCCTGTATAACCTTCTACTGTAAAACCACCGGGAATAACTTCCTCTGCACCATTTCCCCTGTTATAACGTATTCCTAATGCCAGTCCACCAATATCTGTAACTGATTTCGGAATACGGATCTTTTTCAGCTTAAGGCAATCATGAAACGCCCCATCTTCGATCTTCGTCAGTCCCTCATGTAAGGTCACACTGGTCAGCCCGGTATTGCAAAATGTATCAGGCCCGATCTGCGTCAGACCGGCAGGTATGTCAATCTTATCCAATGATGTACAATTTCTGAATGCATCTGTCCCTAATTTATTTAACTGAGCCGGAAGCTGGATCTGTGTCAGATTTTCGCAGTTAAAAAATGCACCCTCACCCAGCTCTTTTAATTGAGGCGGAAGCTGTACCTGCTTCAGATTTTTGCAGTTACAAAATGCCCCTCCTCCTATCAGCGTCAGTTTTTCCGGAAGCTGGATATTTCTGAGTCCGGTCTCGAAAAATGCATTCCTTTCTATTTCTGTTACGGAATCCGGTAACACAATAGAACTCAGCGCACTGCAGCCCCAAAATGCTCCGTCACTGATTTTTTCCAATACTGTATTCTCAAATATCACACCCTCCAGACTGCTGCAATCTCGAAAGGCATCCTCTCCAATAGACCTCACTCCATTTTTTAATGTAACCTTTTTCAGCCCGGTACATTTTCCAAACATATCTCTCGGCACATCCACTGCACCGGATATCACCACACTCTCTATATTTGGCACATCGTAAAAGCATTGCTCCGGCATATTCATGCCTGCATTTCCATGGATTTCCAGTTCCTTAATATATTTTTTCAGATTCCACATGCCCCATCTATCAAAGCCTGTGATCCCATTCCCGATTACAAGCTTATTTACTCTAGAAAAATCGATGCCTGCCTTCTCCAAAGCACTTTCAGATATCTCATTTTTTGTCAACTCCATGTTATTTCCCGTAATGGTCAGTGTTCCATTCCCGTCCAGTACCCACGTAAATTTTCCATCAGAGTATTCTGCAGATGCCTGCACTGCATCCTTCGTTCCATCATCAAAAGCTGCGTTTTCTTCTTCCTGTTCGCATTCCTCCAACGCTTCGGCTGCATCCATTGCCGCTTCCGGAGTCTCCGGATCTTCCTCTTCTGCAGTACCCTCTGGCGCTTCTTCACCAGGCTCCATTACGCCTGTTTCCGCATTCTCCTGTACGTTATTCCCGGTATCTGGCTTGTCTGTATCTGTGGTTTCCTGTTCCTCTGTAGCAGCTGATCCATCTGCAATCTCTGCTTCCGTCTCTGCAGTATCTTCTTGATCTGAGGATGCAGCATCTCCACTTTCTTCTGCCAAAAATGTTGCTTCCGCACCCTCTGGTTCCATTTCTGCCGCCACTGTCAGCTCCGCCGGAGTCAGTGCCAGACTTGCCGCTACAAGTACGACCATGATCTTTTTTCCTGCACTTTTTCTTCTCATATGACTATGCTCCTTCCATTTTCTTCTATCATATCATATAAACATGATATATTCTATCCGGATTCCTTTTTTACAGATATTTTTAGGTAGCAAAAAAACTGCATCCGTTTCCAGATGCAGGTTTCTCAAATAAAAAATGCGGAAGATGGGACTTGAACCCACACGAGCGCAATGCTCACAAGATCCTTAGTCTTGCTCGTCTGCCAGTTCCGACACTTCCGCATATCGCATTTCTTCGGGATTCTTTATCTTCTCCCTCGCGACAAGTGATAGTATAGCAAAGTGCTTTTTGTATGTCAACAGTTTTTTTCTAAAAAAATCCAAAAATATTTTTTGTTTATACAATTAATACATTTCGTTTAATAACAATCTGAGACAGAGAATCTTTCATCCCAGAATTTATACTCCGACACAGGTTACGCCTCAGTCGTAAAAAGAGCAGCCTCTTCAAAAAGGCCGCCCTTCTGTCTCACTTCTGTTTTCTTCTATATGGATCAGTCAAAAATGATCAGTGCCATAAACACAAGATCTGTGTCGCCTGTATTGGTAAGACCGTGTCCTTTTCCATCTGGTGTGATGGTGATGTCGCCGGCCTTTACCGGGCGTTTCACGCCGTTATCGTCGTACTCGCCTTCACCGCTTAAGATATAGTAGGTTTCTGTCTCGCCATGATGCTCATGGTATCCCAGAGAACATCCTTTTTCGATGGTAACCTGTGCGTAAAGTCCGCATTTTCCCTTCAGCTCGTCTCCCTCAAGAATGTCTTTGATGATCACATGGCCTTTACCGCCGCACATATTTTCTACTCTTCTGATACCCATGATAAAATCCCCTTTCGTGATTGCGTAAATTTGTGAAATTTTATGAACACAGGCTTTCTGCGGCCTGTGCCTTACTTCCTGTACAATTATAAATGATATGATAAATTTTCGCAATCCTTATTGTTATTTTCACAAATTAACTTACAGGCAAATTTTTCCCACTGCTTATTGCTTTTCGCAACCCTGCCGGGAGCTTCTTTGATCCAGATCAAGTGGATATTCGCAATGAAGCAGAATATTTCTTTGATTCGGTAAAAAAACGAAGCAGCTCTTTTACAAAGACCTGCTCCGCAATTTATACTCATATTACAGATTTTTAATTCTCTCAATTGCCTCAAGAGTATTCTCATAGCTTCCGAATGCTGTCAGACGGAAATATCCCTCACCATGTGCACCAAAGCCTGAACCTGGTGTTCCTACGATGTGTGCTTTCTCAAGGAGATAATCAAAGAACTCCCAGGAGGTCATCTGATCCGGTGTTTTCAGCCAGATATATGGAGCATTTTTTCCACCAGACACGGAAAATCCTGCTGCGGAAAGTCCCTCCAGGATCGTCTTTGCATTACGCATGTAATAAGCGATCTGCTCCTTCAGCTGTGCTTTTCCCTCCGGAGAGTAAACAGCCTCGCCTGCTCTCTGTACAATGTACGGAGCACCGTTAAACTTGGTTCCGTGGCGTCTTGCCCAGAGACTGTGAAGCTCTACGCCATCACGCACCAGTTCCTTCGGAACAACAGTAAATCCAAGACGAACGCCTGTAAAGCCAGCATTTTTGGAAAAGCTTCGAAGCTCGATGGCACAGGTTCTCGCACCCTCGCACTCATAAATGCTGTGCGGGACATCCTCCTCGGAAATATATGCCTCATATGCTGCATCATAGATGATCACGCAGCCGTTTTTGTTGGCGTAGTCGACCCACTCCTGAAGAGCTGCCTTTGTGATCGCACCACCGGTGGGATTGTTCGGGAAGCAGAGATAGATCAGATCCGGTACCTCATCTGCCGGGATCTCCGGAAGGAAACCATTCTCCTCTTTGCAGGGCATGTAGATCACACCGTCAAAATTCTCTCTCTCCTTGTTATACAGACCAGTACGTCCGGCCATAACGTTGGTATCTACATATACAGGATAAACCGGGTCGCAGACCGCAACCTTGTTATCCAGTCCGAAAATCTCCTGGATGTTTCCGGAATCACTTTTTGCTCCATCGGAAACAAAAATCTCGTCTGCGCTGATGTCGCAGCCTCTGGACTGATAATCATTTTTTGCAATGGCACTTCTTAAGAACTCATATCCGAGATCCGGAGCATATCCGTGAAAGGTTTCTGCGTGTGCCATCTCGTCTACGGATTTATGAAGGGCATCGATGATCGCCGGTGCAAGCGGCTGTGTCACATCACCGATTCCAAGACTGATCACAGAATCCTTAAATTCCGGATTGGCCTCCTTATATGCGCTTACCTTCTTTGCGATATTGGAAAACAGATAGCTTCCCGGAAGTTTTAAATAATTCTGATTTACTGTAACCATAGTATTTTATCTCCTTCTCTCAATTTCCTCTGCCAGTGCTTTTCTGACGCTGTCAGGATTTGCCTTGCCTTTCAATTCTCTCATCAGCTGTCCTACGAAAAATCCCATAACCTTATCCTTGCCGCCCAGAAGCTCTGCCAGCGGTCCAGGGTTTACATCTACGATCTTTTTCACAGTTTCGGTGAGAAGGCCTGTATCTTCTACGATCTTAAGACCATTCTCTTCTATATATACAACCGGATCAATATCCTCGTCAAACACTTTTTCAAATACTTTCTTGGCATTCTGTGCGCTGACCTCTTTTTTCTCCACCATGGAAAGAAGGTCTGCCAGATGCTTCGGGGTAAAGCTTACCCTTTCCGGATCAAGGCCCTTGTCCTTTGTCAGGCGGAGAACCTCCACCATAAACCAGTTTGCCACCTTTTTCGGGTTTCCGAGAAGAACTGCTGTCTCCTCAAAAAGTCCTGCCAGATGTCTGGATTCGGTCAGGATCCCTGCATCATAAGCCGGAAGCTCATACTCCTTCTGATAACGCTCCATCTTGGCTTCACGAAGCTCCGGAATGGAAGTACGCAGCTCTTCGATCCATGCATCGGAAATGTGGATCGGCGGAAGATCCGGGTCCGGGAAGTAACGGTAATCCTTTGCATCCTCCTTGGAACGCATAGCATGGGAAGACTCTTTGTTATCGTCCCATCTTCTTGTCTCCTGTACAACGGCTCTTCCTTCTTCCAGAAGCTCGATCTGACGTTCTCTCTCTCCTTCGATCGCTCTCGCAATGGCCTTAAAGGAGTTCAGGTTCTTCATCTCTGTTCTTGTTCCGAAGGTCTCACTTCCCACCTCACGGACGGAAAGATTGACATCGGCACGCATGGAGCCCTCCTGGAGCTTACAGTCAGAAACTCCAAGATACTGCATGGTGCAGCGGAGCTTTTCCAGATATGCGATAACCTCCTCGGAGCTTCTCATATCCGGCTCGGATACGATCTCGATCAGTGGTACCCCGCTTCGGTTGTAGTCAACCAGGGAGCAGTCTTCCCACTCATCATGGATCAGCTTACCGGCATCCTCCTCCATATGCATCTCATGGATACGTACAGTCTTTTTGCCTGCGGAAGTCTCGATCTCAACAGCTCCGTCATAGCAGATTGGCAGATACAGCTGAGAGATCTGATAGTTCTGGGGGTTATCCGGGTAAAAATAGTTCTTACGGTCAAACTTACAGTACTGATGGATATGACAGTTTGCCGCAAGACCTGCCTTGATGGCAAACTCTACCACTTTTTTGTTGAGGACCGGAAGAGAGCCCGGCATACCGGTGCAGACCGGGCAGGTATGTGTATTTGGTGCGCCTCCGAATTCTGTGGAGCATCCGCAGAAGATCTTTGTTTTTGTGGCAAGCTCCACATGCACCTCAAGTCCTATGACTGTCTCATACTGTTTCATGCCTTTTCTCCCCCTTCCATTGCTGTTCCGAAATCACCGCGTTTTTTCTCATAGGCGTGTGCTGCGCGGAACAGGTTGTTTTCTTTGAAGCAGTCGCCGATCATCTGGATCCCGATTGGAAGTCCTGCTGCGTCTTTTCCGCATGGAACTGTGATTCCGGGAAGTCCGCACAGGTTTACTGCTACCGTATAAATATCGCCAAGATACATGGCAAGAGGATCTTTCAGACTCTCTCCCAGCTTCGGCGCCGTAAAGGGTGATGCCGGGGCAAGAAGAACGTCATATTTGGAAAAGGCCTGATCAAATTCCTTTTTGATAAGGGCTTTTGTGCGAAGTGCTTTCAGATAGTAAGCATCGTAGTAACCGGAGCTTAACACAAAGGAGCCAAGCATGATACGGCGTTTTACTTCCTCGCCGAAACCTTCAGTCCTTGTCTTCTTGTACATATCATGAAGCCCCTCGTACTCTTTTGCACGGAAACCGTACTTCACGCCGTCAAAGCGCTCCAGGTTTGAGCTGGCCTCTGCGCTGGCAATGATATAGTAGGCAGGGATCATATATTCTGTTGTCTTCATGGAGAAAAATTCTACCACTGCGCCCATCTCGGTAAGGCTCTTCAGCGTATTCATAAAGGCCTCTTTTACCTCCGGGTTCAGTCCCTCTGAGAGATATTCCTTCGGCACGCCGAATTTCATTCCCACGATCTTATCTGTCATAGAAGCGGAGAAATCAAGATCCTCTCTCTTCATGGATGTGCTGTCCTTGGCATCGTGTCCGGCAATGATCTCAAGAAGTGCCGCACAGTCCGCAACATCCTTTCCTACCGGTCCGATCTGATCCAGAGAGGATGCATAGGCGACCAGTCCGTAACGGGATACTGTTCCGTAGGTCGGTTTGATTCCGGTAACACCGCAGTAGGAGCTTGGCTGACGGATGGAACCGCCGGTATCAGACCCCAGTGCCAGGTAAGTCTCTCCTGCTGCCACTGCCGCACAGGAACCGCCGGAGGAGCCGCCCGGAACATGCTCCAGATCCCACGGGTTTCTGGTGACGCCGTAAGCGGATGTCTCTGTGGTACTTCCCATGGCGAACTCATCCATGTTTGTCTTTCCGATGATCACAAGACCTGCCTGTTCCAGACGGTCAATAACCTCGGCATTGTACTGCGGCACAAAATTCTCAAGGATCTTTGATGCACAGGTAGTTGTTTTTCCCTTAACGCAGATATTATCCTTAATTGCAATAGGTACACCGGCAAGAGGTCCTGTATAGGTTCCATCCTCAATGCCCTTCTGTACCTCTTTTGCTCTTGCATAGGCTTCTTTTTTGTAAGTATCAAGATAAGCGTGGACCTTGTCCTCTTTTGCTTCGATCTGATCAAATACGTATTTCACACCGTCCAGGACGCTTATCTGATGCTGCTTGATCTTTTCCGCAAGCTGTAATGCGGTTAATTTTCCCAAATCCATGTCCTGTCTCCTGTCTTATCCAATTGTTTTCGGAACCTGATACTGGTTTTCTTTCTGTTTCGGTGCATTGGCAAGCATCGCCTCATGATTGTCTCCGTTTGTCACAATATCTTCACGAAATACATTTTCATCCTCAAAAATATGGGACATGGGCTCTACGGAAGAAGTGTCCAGTTCATCCAGCTTGTCTACATAGTCCAGCATCTTCTGCATGTCCTCTTTTGCTTTTTCCTTTTCATCCTCTGTCAGAGAAAGCTTTGCAAGGATGCAGACATTTTCCATTGTTTCATCATCGATTATCTTTGCCATCTTTTTTCTCCTTATTACGGCTCAAGTCTGTTCATATCACGTGGGAACAGACAGGTCTCACGAACGTTTTCTTCTCCGAGGATCTGCATGGTAAGACGTTCCAGTCCGATTCCAAGTCCTCCGTGAGGCGGCATTCCATGCTTGAAGGTATCCAGGTACTGCTCCATACCCTCTTCATCCATACCACGGGCTGCGATCTTATCCTTCAGCATCTGATAATCATGGATACGCTGTCCGCCTGTAGTTACCTCAAGTCCCTTGAACAGAAGGTCAAAGCTTAATGTAAATTTCTCATCTGACGGATCATCCATTGCGTAGAACGGACGCTTCTTAGACGGATAATGTGTGACAAAAACAAAATCAGCATCATATTCTTCTTTGAAATATCTTCCAATCAGCGCTTCTTCCTCCGGCTCCAGATCATATGGGTTGCGGATCTTACGATTATATTTTTCAGCTACCAGCTCTTTGGCCTTGTCAAAACGTACTGCCGGGATCTTGTCCACCTTCGGAAGCTCCACCTTCAGAATGGAAAGCTCATGAGCGTAGTCTTTCTTAAGAAGTTCTACCGCATACTGGAGAAATCCGGTTTCCATCTCCATGATATCCTCAAATCCGTTGATATAGCCCATCTCAAAATCAAGGCTTGTATATTCATTCAGATGACGTTTTGTGTTATGCTTCTCTGCACGGAATACAGGGCCGGTCTCAAATACACGGTCAAAAACACCTACCATCATCTGTTTATAAAACTGCGGGCTCTGTGCCAGAACTGCCGGTTTATGGAAATAACTCAGCTTGAACAGGTTTGCACCACCCTCTGCACCTCTGGCTCCGATCTTCGGTGTGTGGATCTCGGTGAACCCCTTCTCATAGAGGTAATCACGAAATGCCCGCACCAGAGCCTCCTGGATCTTGAATTTTGCACGCTCCTGCACATTACGCAGGGCGATAGGACGATAATTCAGCTTTGCCTCCAGGGAAGTGTTCAGCTTCCATTTGTCGATGGCCAGCGGAAGAGGCTCTGCAGGTGAGGAAAGGATCTCCACATGGCTGATGCGGAGTTCTCTTCCGTGAGGCGCTCTTTCTTCCTCATGAAGAGTTCCTGTGAGGCGCACACACATTGCCTCCTTCAGATCATGAATGGAAACATTTGTCTTGTCGTTTTCATATACGGTCTGAAAAAGCCCTTCTTTTTTTCGAAGTATCACAAATGCCACGTCACCCATATTACGGATGCTGTGTATTGCACCTTCCACTGTTGCTTCCTGGTCTTTCATGCTCTCAGAAAGAAGCACATCCCAGGCACATTCTCTAGTCTTACAGATTCCATCCATAAATTCCATTCCCTCATCCTCCAATTCAAAGTAGTTTCACCGAATCAGGAAATCCCCTGCGGAATTTTTCCCGATCCGGTGTGATATCAGTCATTCAGAACAGATCATTCCTGTCCGCTCTGCTGTTTTTTGTTGTTTTTTACACAGAATCATATAAAAGCATCAGAACCATCTGGGCCGTCTCCACCATATTGGTCCCGGAATCCATACTGCATTTCTGGATATAGCGGTATGCGTCATCCTCGCTCAGGTGATTTCTTTCCATTAAAAGCATCTTTGCATTTGAAATATAATTCTGTTCTTTCCATGAACGCTGCTTCGGCTTTTTCTTATCTTTTTTCCAGCGCCTTTCGATCTGGGAAAGCATCATGCTTACCGTATTTACCAGATCTCCGACTTTCAGAGGCATTCCCACGCATAAAATGGATGTTGGCGCCTCACTGATCACTCCCCGGGAGGCCATAAGCAGCATTTCAAAATAATCCGGCATATAGTCCAGAAGATCACGGTAGTACATATCCTGAAGATGATAACCGCAAAGCAGAACGCCGCCATCAAGCTCCGAGATACTGGCAAGGGCATTGGCACCTGAATTGCATACTGCCGCCACCGTGAATCCATATCGGTTAAGGACTGTGCGGATCTTTTTGGCATCTTCTATTTTCGGTAATGCAATCACGATACTCGTGTTCATAAGCCGCCACTCTCTTTCGTCCCATTATGCCTCGTTCATCAGATCCGATACAGATACTCCTCGATCTCCCAGTCGGAAATCTCCTGGGAATAACGCAACCACTCTTTTCTCTTTGCCTGCGCATACTGTTTGCAGAAAGCTTCTCCAAGGATTTCCTTCATCCAGCTGCTGTCCTCAAACAGTGTGATCGCTTCCCGCAGGTTCTCCGGTAAATTCTCGATACCCTGTTCCTTCTGATCCGACTCGGAAAGAGAACGGTTAGAAGCTTTTGTAGGATAGATCTTCTTCTGGATTCCATCCAGGCCCGCTGCCAGGCATACCGCAAAAACAAGGTATGGGTTGGATGCAGCATCCGGGCTTCGAAGCTCGATCCTGGTATCAGCACCATTGACTCTCGAAATCCTTACCAGTGAATTCTGGTTATTTCTCGTCCAGGTCAGCTCTGTAGGCGCATCAAATCCAGGTACAAGACGCTTATAAGAATTTACAAGCGGATTGGTGATCAGAGTCATCTCACGGCTGTGAGCCAGAAGACCTCCGATAAAATAGTATGCCTCTTCACTTAATCTGGACGGATCCTCCGGATCCACGAAAATATTTTTTCCATTTTTAAACAGTGAAAAATGGATATGCATGGCTGAACCGTTTACTTCCCGTCTTGGCTTCGGCATAAATGTCGCATGAAGTCCATGACGTTTGGCTACAGTTCTTACTGCCATCTTAAAGGTTATAACTTCGTCTGCCATCTCACGTGCTTCCCCGTAATGAAGGGCGATCTCATGCTGTGCAGGTGCTGTCTCATGATGAGAGGATTCCACCTCAAATCCCATATCCTCAAGAGTCAGTACCATGTCACGTCTTGCATTTTCGCCTAAGTCCACCGGACTTACATCCAGATATCCGGCCTTTTCGTGAGAAACCGTTGTAGGCATTCCGTTATCATCAATATGAAACAGGAAAAACTCGCATTCCGGGTCAACATAACAGGTATACCCTGCCTCCTCTGCTGCCTGCGCTGTTTTTTTCAGAATATATCTGGAGCTCATCTCATGCTCTGATCCGTCTGCACGGCGCATATCACAGATCAGTCTTGCAACCTTTCCCTGCTGAGGACGCCATGGAAGAATTGAAAAAGTATTATAATCCGGATACAGGATCAGATCCGGCTCCTTTTCTCCCACAATGCCCGCAATATGAGAGCCATATACAACGCACTGGTTATCCAGGGCTCTTGGAAGCTCTCTTGCTGTGATCGCAATATTTTTCAGAGTTCCAAACATATCTGTAAACTGGAGGCGGATGAACTCTACGTCTTCCTCCTCTGCCATTGCAAGAATCTCTTCTCTGGTATAATTCCCCATAGTATTCTCTCCTTTATTTCCTCATCACACAAAATAATTACCCTCAAAATCAGAAAAAGGGTGCACTTCAGAGAGCTTCCGCTCCTGAAGAACACCCTTGTTCATGGACGTAATTATAGCAATCGGTCAATTCTTTGTCAACCATTTTTTAAAAGGGGCAAAAGTTCAAAAGCTTTATCGCGGAAACACGAACAGTTTTTTTGACCTTTTGCCCCTGGTATCTGTTATTTTACTGTAAATATGAATAGCTCATCAGTGATTCATCCACTGCTTTCGCAGCCTCACGTCCCTCATGGATCGCCCATACGACAAGGGACTGTCCACGATGCATATCACCTGCTGTGAACACACGATCTACGCTTGTTGCATACTGCTCCGGTTTTGTTTCCACATTGGTTCTTGGTGTAAGCGCTACACGGAAAGCATCTGTCACATATTTCTCGCTGCCAAGGAAGCCGGCTGCAATAAGGACCACATCTGCAGGAATCACTTCCTCACTGCCCTCAACCGGTACCATATTGAATCTTCCGGTCTTTTCATCCTTTACGCCTTTCAGTTTTACGATCTTGGCCTTGCAGACATTTCCTTTTTTGTCCTTGATAAACTCGGTAACGGTTGTCTGATAGATCCGAGGATCATGGCCAAATACTGCAATAGCCTCTTCCTGGCCGTAATCGGTTTTCAGGACCTTCGGCCACTCCGGCCATGGATTGGAAGGAGTTCTTGCTGCAGGAGGCTGCGGCATCATCTCAAGCTGTGTTACAGATTTCGCACCCAGACGGATGGAGGTTCCCACACAGTCATTACCGGTATCACCACCGCCAATGACCAGAACATTTTTGCCCTTTGCAAGCTCATATGGGAATTTTGCAAAATCTGTATCCAGAAGACTTTTTGTTACCTGCTTCAGGAAATCCACTGCAAAGTAAATTCCCTTGGCATCTCTTCCCGGAACCTTGATATCTCTCGGATGAGAAGCTCCACAGCAGAGAAGGACACGGTCATAATCCTTCAGAAGCTGTTCTGCCGTGATGTCAACACCAACATTGATATTGGTAACAAATTTCACGCCTTCCTCTTCCATCAGCTTCAGTCTGCGGTCAATGACCTTTTTCTCCAGCTTCATGTTCGGAATGCCGTAGCGGAGAAGTCCTCCGATACGGTCGTTTCTCTCAAATACGGTTACGCTGTGGCCACGGCGGTTCAGCTGCTGTGCTGCTGCCAGTCCGGAAGGACCACTTCCGATGACTGCGATCGTCTTTCCTGTGCGGACAGGCGGGATCTGCGGTTTTACCCATCCTTCTGCATAGGCTGTCTCAATGATCGCTTTCTCATTCTCTTTTGTGCTGACCGGATCTCCGTTTAGGTTACAGGTACATGCAGCTTCGCAAAGTGCTGGACACACTCTGGATGTAAACTCCGGAAAGCTGTGTGTCTTGTTTAAACGAAGGAATGCCTGCTTCCAGTTTCCTGTGTACACAAGATCATTTGTCTCAGGAACCAGGTTGTGCAGCGGGCAGCCGGAAGCCATTCCGCCGATCATCATACCTGACTGGCAGAAGGGGACGCCGCAGGCCATGCAGCGTGCTCCCTGAAGTTTCTGTTTTTCTTTATTTAATGGAATACGAAATTCGTTGAAATTCTGAATACGTTCCTTTGGCGGCAGAACCTTTGCCGTTTCTCTTTCATAATCTAAAAATCCAGTTGGCTTTCCCATTTCCTCATCCTCCTTAATGTTTCACGCCGATGCTCTCATAGAACGCTTCCATCTGTGCCTGCTGGCTGGTCAGACCTTTTTCTTCCAGCTTTGCACTTAATGTGATCATTCTCTTGTACTCATCCGGAATGAGTTTTTTGAAGTGAGGCAGATAGGAATCAAAATCAGCCAGCACCTTCTTACCGATCTCAGAGCCTGTTGCTTCCACATGAGCCTCGATAAGATCACGAAGCTCTTTTTTATCATATTTATTCTCCACTTTTTCAATGGAGATCATTGCTTTATTGAGGTTCTTGTAAAGAACGTTATCCACATCAAGGACATAAGCGATACCGCCGCTCATACCTGCTGCAAAGTTCTTTCCTGTTTTTCCAAGAACTACCACACGGCCGCCGGTCATGTACTCGCAGCCATGCTCGCCAACACCCTCAACAACTGCAACCGCACCGGAGTTACGTACTGCAAAACGCTCACCGGCAACACCGTTGATAAATGCAGTTCCGCTGGTCGCACCATAGAGTGCCACGTTTCCGACGATGATGTTCTCTTCAGCCTTGTATCCGGCCTTCTCTGGAACCTTAACGATCAGCTTTCCACCGGAAAGGCCTTTTCCGAAGTAGTCGTTGCTGTCACCGGTCAGTTTCAATGTCAGTCCTTTCGGAATAAAGGCACCGAAGCTCTGTCCGCCTGCACCTGTACAGTTTACAGTTACCGTATCCTCCGGAAGTCCATCCTTATGATTTCTTGTGATCTCAGATCCGAGGATGGTACCAAATGCACGGTCTGTATTGGTAACATTTACATCAACAGAAACTTTCTCACCCTTCTGGATCGCCGGTGCACATTTCTTGACCAGAACTTTTTCATCCAGAGTTTTCTCAAGATTGAAATTGTATACAGCCTTCGGATCAAAGGTTACTTTGCCCTTTCCTGCATATGGGTTATTCAGGATGGCACTTAAGTCAACCTTACCCTTATGCGGCTCCTGCACACTGTCAGAAACTGTAAGAAGGTCTGTACGACCTACCATCTCATCGATGGTAGCAACACCAAGGCGTGCCATGTACTCTCTCAGCTCCTGTGCAATAAAGCGCATGAAGTTCTCCACATACTCCGGTTTTCCGCGGAATCTCTTACGCAGCTCCGGGTTCTGTGTAGCCACACCTACCGGGCAGGTATCCAGATTGCAGACTCTCATCATCACGCAGCCCATCGTTACAAGCGGCGCTGTTGCAAAACCGAATTCCTCTGCACCGAGAAGTGCTGCAATGGCAACGTCACGGCCGCTCATCAGCTTACCGTCTGTCTCGATACGTACACGGTTACGAAGTCCGTTCATGATCAGCGTCTGGTGTGTTTCTGCAAGTCCAAGCTCCCATGGAAGTCCTGCATTATGGATAGAACTTCTTGGCGCTGCTCCTGTACCTCCGTCATATCCGGAGATCAGAACAGTCTGTGCACCGGCCTTTGCAACACCGGCTGCAACCGTACCAACACCCGCCTCAGAAACCAGCTTTACGGAAATATCCGCATATTTATTGGCGTTTTTCAGGTCATAGATCAATTCTGCCAGATCCTCGATAGAATAGATATCATGATGTGGCGGCGGAGAGATCAGGCTGACTCCCGGTGTGGAATGACGGGTTTTTGCGATCCACGGATATACCTTCTTTGCAGGAAGATGTCCGCCCTCACCCGGCTTTGCACCCTGTGCCATCTTGATCTGGATCTCTCTTGCGGAAACCAGATAACGGCTGGTAACGCCGAAACGTCCGCTGGCTACCTGTTTGATCGCAGAGCAGCGGTCATTGTCTGTTCCTGCTGAATCCAGACGCTCATCACTTTCACCACCCTCACCGGTATTGGATTTTCCATGGAGATGGTTCATGGCAATAGCCAGTGTCTCATGTGCTTCCTGGGAAATAGAACCGTAGGACATAGCACCTGTCTTAAATCGTTTTACAATATCCTCAACACTCTCAACCTGGTCGATGGGAATAGGCTCCTTGGCAAACTTAAAGTCCAGAAGACCTCTTAAGTTTCCATGACCCTCGTCATCTACCAGCTTTGTATATTCCTTAAACATCTCATAGCTGCCCTGTTTTGTGGACTGCTGGAGAAGATGAATGGTACGCGGGTTATATTTGTGCTCCTCACCCTGGCTTCTCATCTTATGGGCACCTACGCTGTCCAGAGTAAGATCTGTGGCAAGTCCAAGGGGATCAAATGCCTCAGAATGAAGTTTTTCTACATTATCCTCGATATCTTCCAATGTGATTCCGCCTACACGACTTACGGTTCCTGTAAAGTAACGATCGATCACATCCTGGGAAATTCCGATTGCCTCAAAGATCTGAGATCCCTGATAGGACTGGATAGTGGAAATACCCATCTTGGAAGCAATCTTTACGATACCGCTGATCACTGCATGATTGTAATCATCAACGGCTGCGTAATAGTCCTTATCCAGCATATGTGTATCGATCAGCTCATGGATCGTATCCAGTGCCAGATACGGATTGACTGCACTTGCACCATATCCGAGGAGTGTTGCGAAATGATGTACCTCTCTCGGCTCACCGGACTCCAGAATCAGGGCAAGGGAAGTGCTCTTCTTTGTTTTTACAAGATGCTGATGTACTGCGGAAACCGCCAGCAGGGACGGGATCGGCATATGGTTCTCATCCACACCGCGGTCAGAAAGGACCAGGATGTTTGCTCCCTCACGGAAGGCTTTGTCTACCTCTACGAACAGACGGTCAATGGCACGTTCAAGCTTTGTGCTCTTATAATATAATGTAGAAAGTGTTACAACCTTGAAGCCGTCCTTTTTCATATTCTTGATCTTCAGCATATCGGTGTTGGTCAGGATCGGATTGTTGATCTTCAGCACCTGACAGTTCTCCGGCTTCTGGATCAGAAGATTTCCGTCTTTTCCTACATATACACTTGTAGAAGTAACGATCTCCTCACGGATCGCATCGATCGGCGGGTTTGTTACCTGTGCAAAAAGCTGCTTGAAATAATCGAACAACGGATAATGTTCCTTGGAAAATACCGCAAGGGGAGTATCATGTCCCATGGCTCCGATGCTTTCTGCGCCATTTAATGCCATGTTTCGGATCGAAGTACGGTACTGCTCATAAGTATATCCGAAGGCTTTCTGAAGGCGTGCTCTCTCCTCCGGAGTGTATTCGACAACTCTCTGATTCGGGATCTTGATATCACGAAGCTGTACCAGATTGCTGTCCAGCCACTCACCATAAGGCTGCTTTTTCGCATATTTTTCTTTGAGCTCATTGTCATCAATGACACGACCCTGAACGGTATCAACCAGAAGCATTTTTCCCGGATGAAGACGTTCTTTTAATACGATCTTCTCCTCATCCACAGGAAGAACACCAACCTCGGAGGAAAGGATCATATAGCCATCCGATGTGATATAGTATCTGGATGGACGAAGACCGTTTCTGTCAAGAACTGCTCCCATCACATCACCATCTGAGAACAGAATGGACGCAGGACCGTCCCATGGTTCCATCATAGTCGCATAGTACTGATAAAAATCTCTCTTCTCCTGAGAAATCGTATCGTTGTTTGCCCATGGCTCCGGAATCGTGATCATCACTGCAAGTGGAAGATCCATTCCACTCATAACCAGGAATTCCAGGGTATTGTCAAGCATTGCAGAGTCAGAACCATTGCGGTTAACTACAGGAAGGACCTTGTGAAGCTCATCCTTCAGATACGGAGACTCCATGTTTTCCTCACGTGCAAGCATCTTATCGGCGTTTCCGCGGATTGTGTTGATCTCACCGTTATGTACGATGAAACGGTTCGGATGTGCTCTCTCCCAGCTTGGATTCGTGTTGGTACTGAAACGGGAATGTACCACTGCAATGGCAGACTCGTAATCCTGGCTCTGAAGATCGCCAAAGAAGGTACGGAGCTGTCCTACCAGGAACATACCTTTGTATACGATGGTACGGCTGTTCATGGAAACTACGTAAGTATTATCATTACTCTGTTCAAATTCACGACGTGCGATGTAAAGCATACGGTCAAAGGCAAGACCTTTTTCCACATCCTCCGGCTTTTTAACAAATGCCTGCATAATGCACGGCATGCACTCTTTCGCTTTATGACCAAGAACCTCCGGGAAGACCGGTACTGTACGCCATCCAAGAAGCTCCAGACCCTCTTTTTCCACGATGATCTCGAACATCTTCTTTGCCTGGGCACGTTTGATCTCCTGCTGTGGGAAAAAGAGCTGGGCTACACCGTATTCTCTCTCTCCGCCGATATCAAAGCCTTCTTTTTTACAGACCTTCTTAAAAAATTTGTGGGAGATCTGAAGAAGGATACCGACACCATCACCGGTTTTTCCTTCTGCATCCTTACCAGCACGATGCTCAAGATTCTCTACGATCTTAAGAGCATTGGCAACTGTATCATGTGTTTTCTTTCCTTTTATATTAACAACGGCTCCGATACCGCAATTATCATGTTCAAATTCAGGGCGGTAGAGGCCCTGCTGCTGATTTGCTACTTCTCTCATTTTTTTCATCCTTTCATTGCAGCTTCTTCTGCCGTCTTTTTATCAACTGCCGCCTGCACAAATCCACGGAACAGTGGATGTGCATGATTTGGCCTGGATTTAAATTCCGGATGTCCCTGTGTTCCCACAAAGAACGGATGTCCGGCAATTTCGATCATCTCAACAATGTGAGCATCCGGGGATGTTCCTACAATGGACATTCCCTTTTCGTCCAGTTCCTTACGGAATGCGTTGTTTACCTCATAACGATGTCTGTGACGTTCCTGGATCTCTTTCTTTCCAAAAAGCTCATAGGATCTGGAGCCTTCTGCAAGCACACACGGATAGCTTCCAAGACGAAGAGTTCCTCCAAGATCTTCCACATCCTCCTGATCCGGCATCAGGGCAATGACCGGATGTGTTGTTTCCGGTGCCAGCTCAATACTGTTGGCATCTTCATATCCAAGCACATGGCGGGCAAATTCCACAATAGCCATCTGCATTCCCAGGCAGATCCCAAGGTATGGGATCTTATGAACTCTTGCATACTGTGCCGCAAGGATCATTCCTTCTGTACCACGGTTTCCGAATCCTCCCGGAACCAAGATTCCATCTACAGAATGGAGAGTCTGATCCAAATTTTTTTCATTGAGTTCTTCGGAGTCCACCCAGGTGATATCAACCTTTGCACGGCAAGAGATCCCGCCATGCTTCAGTGCTTCCACAACACTCAAGTATGCATCATGAAGCTGTGTATATTTACCAACCATGGCGATCTTTACTGTTTTATCCGGGTGGCGGAGATTTTCTACCATATTTTCCCAGTCTGTAAGATCTGGTTTGCGATTCTCCAGTCTTAAGCTCTGCAGTACTACGTCTGCAAGCTTTTCTCTCTCCATTGCAAGAGGAGCTTCATATAAATATTCCACATCCAGATTCTGAAGCACATTGCTTACAGGCACATTACAGAACAGGGCGATCTTTCCACGGATATCCTCGGTAAGAGGATACTCACTTCTGCATACCAGGACATCCGGCTGGATTCCCATTCCCTGAAGTTCTTTTACACTGGCCTGGGTGGGTTTGGTCTTCATCTCTCCGGAAGCACGGAGATACGGGATCAGAGTTACATGGATAAGGATCGCATTGTCATGTCCCACATCATGCTGGAACTGACGGATGGATTCCAGGAACGGCTGGCTCTCAATATCACCGACTGTACCACCAACCTCGATGATGGCAATTCTGTCTTCGTCTGCGGATTTTGCTCTGTAAAAACGGCTCTTGATCTCATTGGTAATATGCGGGATCACCTGAACGGTACCTCCGCCGAAATCACCATGACGCTCTTTCTGAAGAACAGACCAGTAAATCTTACCGGTTGTCACATTGGAATTTTTGTCAAGGCTTTCATCAATGAAACGCTCATAATGTCCAAGGTCAAGGTCAGTCTCTGTACCGTCATCCGTTACAAAAACCTCTCCATGCTGAATGGGATTCATAGTTCCCGGGTCAATATTAATGTAGGGATCAAATTTCTGCATGGTCACCTGATACCCTCTGGCTTTCAGAAGGCGCCCAAGAGACGCTGCGGTAATTCCTTTTCCCAGACCGGAAACAACTCCACCTGTTACAAAAACATACTTTACTGCCATCTTCGATTTCCTCCTCCATTTTGTGTCCCACAACAAAAAGGCGTCCGGAACAGATTCAAAGGGGTGAGAATTCCCCTGTGGTATCCGTTCCTGACGCCTTTGTCAGTTATCTTTCATATAAAATATGGTTTACTATAAACTATTTTTTTTTATTTGTCAATAACTGATTTTTCATATAGTCTGCGGAATTTCTTCCTATGAAATGGATGTAAAGAAAAAACAGACGCCTGCTGAGGATTTCAAACTGATCTCCTGTCTCTGCAGTCACGTCTGCCTTTTCTTTTTATGTCTTTCATATCTTGTCTGTCTCTGCACTGTCTGTCAGGCAACTGCATATTTCTGAAGGAAACGATCAAACTCATGATCCTCGCCATGACAGGTTACTGTAAGAACTCTGGTCAGATCCATGCTGAGGATTCCAAGAATAGATTTTGCATCAATTAAAATTCTGTTATATGAAATATCTACATCAAAATCACATTTACTTGCAGCCTTAACAAATTCTTTAACATCCTCTGTCGCATTCAATCTAATTTTTTTAGACATAAATATCATCCTTTCTTTTATCTCGGCAAAAAACCGGCCTTTTTTCGGCCTTGCTGTTTTCCTGTATATTCCAGACCAGCGGCCTTTTTCATCTGGCTGTTCCACATTATGTCTCATATTGTCAGATTTGTCAAGTTGATGTTTTTTATCGTTTTTAAGAGTCTTTCTATAAAAACCCGGATTTTATATGACAAAATCCGGGTTTTTTATATATTTATTGTGCAGTTTTTACATTTTCGTTTTTCAATCCATTATTTTTTACTGTGAGATTAATTCCACATAGTTCATTAATCCTGTTTGATTTCTGCCGGTATTTCCATCGGATAATTGCCATCAAAACATGCTTTACACAGCGGAAGTCCACCTGCCATGCCTTCCAGATAATCGATCTGCATATAACCCAGGGAGTCTGCACCGATCATCTTACGGATTTCTTCCGTGCTGTGCTGTGCTGCGATGAGCTGGTCATTGGACGGCACATCGGTACCAAAATAACAGGGATGTAAAAATGGCGGGGAGCTGATACGTACATGGACTTCTTTTGCTCCTGCTTCTTTCAGCATGTGGATCAGATTGGCAATGGTAGTTCCGCGGACAATGGAATCATCCACCAGAACGATTCTCTTCCCCTTCACCACGGATTCCAGAACGCTCAGCTTCAGATGGACACTGGACTCTCTCTCCTGCTGTGTAGGCTTGATAAAAGTTCTTCCAATGTAACTGTTTTTATAGAACGCAAAGCCAAACGGGATTCCGGATTCCTCAGAATAGCCTTTTGCTGCCGGAAGTCCGGATTCCGGTACACCGGTCACCAGGTCCGCTTCTACCGGATAGGATTTTGCAAGAGATTTTCCTCCACGGATCCTTGCATCATAGATTTTCACGCCATCCATGGTGCTATCCAGTCTTGCAAAATAAATATATTCAAAAACACAATGAGCATGCTTTTTCTTCTCAGTCAGTTTACTGGATTTCAGTCCGTTCTTGGTGATCGTGACGATCTCACCCGGTTCAATATCACGGATAAATTCCGCTCCTACAGATGTCAGCGCGCAGCTTTCAGATGCAAGGACATAGGCATTATCTCTTTTTCCAAGACAGAGGGGTTTCAGTCCGTAAGGATCACGGGCACCGATCAGCTTCCGGGGGCTCATGATCACAAGAGCATATCCTCCGCGGATCTTCTCTACGGTTTTATGTACTGCTTCCTCTACAGTGGCAGAATGCACACGTTCTCTTGCGATATGGAACGCGATAACCTCTGAGTCGGTAGTTGTATGGAAAATTGCGCCTGTCTGAATCAACTCCCATTTCAGAGCTTCTGTATTAACCAGATTTCCGTTGTGCGCAAGTGCCAGACTTCCCTTGATATAAGAAAGTACCAGCGGCTGTGCATTCTCTGCGACAGATTCTCCGGTGGTGGAATAACGAACATGTCCGATTCCAATATCACCATTCATATTATGTACAACATCTTTTCGCAAAACTTCGCTTACCAGTCCGAGATCTTTATGGAACTGTACGTTTCCTCTTTCTCCGTCCGTCCTTGAAACGGCCATTCCGCAGGACTCCTGTCCCCTGTGCTGCAGCGAGGTAAGACCATAATAAATAGATGGTGCAATATTCCCTCCATCCAGATCATAAATCCCGAATACGCCACATTCTTCCTTTACTCCTGACATATTTCCCTCCATCTGTTCTTTCCGTATTGTACATCTTTGTCACTGGTCAAAAAGCTTCTTTTGCCTCAATCACTTATAGCGATTGCTGACTTTTCGACTGTATAACTACGATATCAGATTATAATAAAAGGACAAGATTTGTCAACCCTGCCTATTTTCCGACAGTCCGATCGCCCTGGTCAATTTTTTAGATTTTTTCAAAAAAGCTCTTGACAATATTTTATTTTGGTGTATACTGCAACACATAAAGCAAAGGCGCTTTGGATACGGCAGGTATCTGAAGCGCTTTTTTTGTTTTCCGGTCCGTTTATACTCGGTTCTTCCGGCAGCGGTCCTTATAAAATAATTAAAAATTATAATGAATGAGTGAAATCGAAAGGAGTGTACCTATATGGCACAGAGTATCCCTGAAATGTATGGCAGCCTTGTATTCAATGACAAAGTGATGCGAAGCAAACTGCCAAAGGACATGTACAAAGCATTAAAGAAAACAATTGAAAACGGAACTCATCTGGAACTGGACGTTGCAAATTCCGTAGCAGTTGCAATGAAAGAATGGGCTACTGAAAACGGTGCGACACATTACACACACTGGTTCCAGCCGATGACAAACGTAACTGCTGAGAAGCATGACAGCTTCATCTCCCCTACAGGTGACGGACAGGTGATCATGGATTTCTCCGGTAAAGAGCTGGTAAAAGGTGAGCCGGATGCATCCAGCTTCCCGTCAGGCGGACTTCGTGCTACTTTTGAAGCAAGAGGATATACAGCATGGGATCCTACTTCACCTGCATTCATTAAAGATAAAACTCTTTACATTCCTACTGCATTCTGTTCCTACAGCGGAGAGGCACTGGATAAGAAAACTCCTCTTCTTCGTTCCATGGATGTTCTGAACAAAGAAGCGGTTCGTATTCTTCACATCCTTGGAAACAAAGAGGTCCGTCACATCGACACAACCGTAGGACCTGAGCAGGAATATTTCCTGGTTGACAAGGATCTTTACAAAAAGAGAAAAGACCTGATCTTCTGCGGCCGTACTCTTCTGGGCGCTTCTGCACCAAAAGGACAGGAAATGGAAGATCATTACTTCGGAGCCCTGAAGCCTCGCGTTGCTGCTTACATGCATGATCTTGACGAAGAACTTTGGAAGCTTGGCATTCCAGCAAAAACAAAACATAACGAGGTTGCTCCTGCACAGCACGAACTGGCTCCTGTATTTGATACCACAAATGTTGCTGTTGACCACAACCAGCTGACCATGGAGATCATGAAGAAGGTTGCCGACAAGCACAACATGGTCTGCCTCCTTCACGAGAAACCATTTGAGGGAATCAACGGAAGCGGTAAACACAACAACTGGTCTATGAGCACAGACACAGGTGTAAACCTTCTTGATCCAGGAAAAACACCGGCAGAAAATACACAGTTCCTGGTATTCCTGGTAGCTGTCATCAAAGCCGTTGACGATTATGCTGATCTTCTCCGCGTATCCGTTGCAAGCGCCGGAAACGATCATCGTCTTGGAGCAAACGAGGCACCTCCTGCGATCGTATCCATCTTCCTTGGAGATGAGCTGACAGACGTACTGAAATCTATTGAAAACGATACCTTCTTCAGCAATAAGCATGCGGTACAGATGGATATCGGAGCAAAGGTACTTCCGCACTTCATAAAGGATACCACAGACAGAAACCGTACTTCACCATTTGCATTTACCGGAAACAAATTTGAGTTCCGTATGCTTGGTTCTGCAGCATCTGTCGCAAACCCGAACATCGTACTGAATACCGCTGTTGCAGAGGTTCTTGCAGAATTCAGCGCAGCTCTTAAGGATGTTCCGGAAGAAGAAATGGAAAGCGCAGTACATGCACTTCTTAAGAAGACCATTGAAGAGCATAAACGCATCATCTTTAACGGAAACGGATATACAGACGAATGGGTTGAAGAAGCTGAGAAACGTGGTCTCTACAATCTGAAAACAACTCCGGATGCACTTCCGCATTTCATTGCTGAGAAGAACATTGCGCTGTTTACAAAGCATGGCATTTTTACAAGGGAAGAGCTTTTCTCCCGTTACGAGATCTGGCTTGAGAACTATTACAAGACCATCAACATCGAGTCCAACACTCTGGCTGAGATGATCCAGAAGCAGGTAATTCCTTCTGTATATACATATGTTGAAAAGCTTGCAGATACTGCAGCTGCAAAGAAATCCGTAGTAGCTGATATTTCTGTAGCAAGTGAAGCTGCTCTGATCTCCAAACTGAGTACACTTGCAGATACCATGGCAAAAGATCTGGAAACTCTGAAAGCAGATACATCAAAAGCTCTTGCTTCTTCTGACGATGTACTTGCATGCTCCAAGGCTTATCAGGAAACTGTTCTGGAAGACATGGAAACTTTAAGAAAATCTGCAGATGAGGCAGAGGCTCTGATCCCGGATGAGTTACTTCCTTATCCGACCTACGACGAGCTGTTATTCTCCATCTGATCACGGATATCAGATAACAATTTCATACGGTAAATACAGGGGATATCCCTTATGAACTCTACTTCATAATTCATTATCGATTTCCTCATCCATTAATCACACGATACAGATATCCCCTGTTTTACATATACTAATTTTGATTTCGTAAAGGCGCGGAAGAGAATTTCCTCTCTCCTGCGCTTTTTCGTTATACTGATACTGGATAAATTCTATCTGTTTTTTTCTGTCCGGTATTACAAAAATTCTTTCTATACATAATAAGAAAGAAAAAAATTGGGAAAGGGAGTGTTACTATGTATTCTTCAGTAAACACAACTTGGGTCCTCGTCGGTGCAGCACTGGTCTTCTTCATGCAGGCTGGATTTGCAATGGTCGAAACAGGATTCACAAGAGCAAAAAACGCAGGAAATATCATCATGAAAAACCTGATGGACTTCTGTATCGGTACACCGGTCTTCTGGCTGGTTGGATTTGGCATCATGTTCGGTGCAGGAAACGGTTTCTTCGGCAAAATTGGCGGAATCGCCTCAGAGGCAAACTACGGAAACGCAATGCTTCCGGATGGAGTTCCTTTCTGGGCATTTCTCATCTTCCAGACTGTATTCTGTGCTACTTCTGCTACCATCGTATCCGGTGCCATGGCAGAGCGTACTAAATTCATCTCCTACTGTATCTACAGTTTACTGATCAGTCTCGTTGTATATCCTGTATCCGGTCACTGGATCTGGGGCGGCGGCTTTATCAGCCAGATGGGATTTCATGATTTCGCAGGTTCCTGTGCCGTTCACATGGTTGGTGGTGTTGCTGCACTGATCGGTGCCATCATCCTCGGACCTCGTATCGGAAAATATTCCAAATCCGGTAAATCCAGAGCGATCCCGGGACATAACCTTACAGTTGGTGCACTTGGTGTATTCATTCTCTGGTTCTGCTGGTTCGGTTTCAACGGTGCATCTACTGTCAGCATGGAAGGCGATGCCATTGTAAGCGCCGGAAAGATCTTCGTAACAACAAACCTTGCAGCTGCTGTTGCTACTGTAACAGTTATGCTGATCACATGGATCCGCTATAAAAAACCGGATGTTTCCATGTCCCTGAACGGTTCTCTTGCAGGACTGGTAGCCATCACAGCAGGCTGTGATACCGTATCTCCTACATCTGCAGCTATCATCGGAATCCTCTCCGGATTCATTGTAGTATTTGGTATTGAATTTGTTGATAAAGTTCTCAAAATTGATGACCCGGTTGGTGCTGTTGGCGTTCACGGTCTTAACGGTGCTTTCGGAACTCTTGCTGTCGGTCTTTTCTCCGACGGTGCAGGTACCGAGTGGAAGGGTCTTCTCACAGGCGGTGGTTTCCATGGCTTCGGTGTTCAGTTTATTGGTATGGTTATCACCATCGCATGGGTTGCTGTTACTATGACAATTATCTTCCAGGTAATCAAACACACGATCGGACTTCGTGTTTCCGCTGAGGAAGAGATCGCGGGTCTGGATATGAAAGAGCATGGCCTCGCAAGTGCTTACGATGGATTCTTTGTACAGGATACCATGACAAAGGCTCCGACTCCAATGGGAACTTCCGTAAAAGCCCCTGTTGTAAAACATGCTCCTTCTGCTCCTGCTGAATCTGTTCCTGAAATTCCTGCAGACGGCGTACACAAACTGACAAAGGTTGTTATCATCACACGTCAGAACAAGCTGGATGAGTTTATGCAGGCTATGAACGAGATCGGCGTAACCGGTATCACTATCACAAACGTTATGGGCTGTGGTGTTCAGAAGGGTGCTCCAACCTACTATCGTGGTGTTGAAGTCGACATGAACCTCCGTCCGAAGGTTAAGATCGAGATCGTTGTAAGTCTTGTACCGGTTCAGAAGGTTATTGATACTGCAAAAGAAGTTCTTCATACCGGTCAGATCGGTGATGGTAAGGTCTTCGTTTACGATATCGAAAACGTTGTCAAGATCCGTACCGGCGAGGAAGGCTTCCTGGCTCTGCAGGATACAGACGCATGATTCTCTTATGAGAGGAACAGATAAAATCTTCTACGCAATATAAACCAAATAAAAGCCAAAAAGCTCCGGAACATTATTCCTTAAATGTTCCGGAGCTTTTCATATCTTTTTTTATTCTCTTCTCAGTCTCGGCAGATTCCACCGGTAATGTGCCGCCAGGTACCGGATCAGGATCACTACCACCGTTCCGATCACCATGGCCGGCACTCCGCCCCACAGCCTGTATATCCAAACACAGGCAATGGCCCCTACAATAGACGCACAGGCATAAATATGGCGCACAAAAATATATGGCGGTACTCCTGCCATCATATCACGGATCAAGCCGCCTCCAACTCCTGTGACAGTCCCAAGAAATACAAGAAAAAATGTTCTTTCCATATACCCCTGGGAAATCCCCTTATCAACCCCCATGACAGTAAACACACCAAGGCCAACCGTATCCATCACCAGCATCACCTTATCATAGACCAGCCGGTTCCCGCCTTCCAAAAGCTCCTGCTTCCAGTACATCACTGCAAAAACAATACAGGCCGTCACGGTTGCCACAATGGTATACAGCGGATCCTGAAACATTCCCGGCGGCACGATTCCCAGGATAATATCCCTGGTAGCTCCTCCGCCCACTGCAGTCACCACTCCAAGAACGCAGACCCCGAAAATATCCATTCCTCTCTGCGCCCCCACCATAGCTCCGGAAGCAGCAAACGCAATAGTTCCTGCCATCTCCAGCATAAATGTAAACATACTCTGATAATCCATTTCCCCCTCCATGCATATCAAGCCGTATTTTTTCTCACCCTCATATCTGCATCCTGTTTTCCCTGTCTGCACATTTCCACAAGGTGCACATTTCCGCAGGGTGCAAGAAGGAACCCTGACATGCAGGATTCCTTCTCTTATCTTCGTGATCACTATATTTCATATTAACAGAATTTTCTCATTCTGTATATCTTTTCTTTTTGTATCTGACTTCTGCTATTCTGCTTCGATCAGAAATCCTCGCCGTTTCAGCATATCCTGGATCATATCCAGGATTTCCTCGGATTCTGCTTCTACTTTATGATAATGATAATCCGATGTGATATTCTTCAGAGGACTGGACTTGCCGCTTCGGATATCCTCCATAAAATTCTCAACCTGGCGCCTGGAGCTGATATTCAGTTCTGCCTCGATATGCCCGTAAACTCTGTGATTCACCATTACGTTGATCACTTTTCCGCCAAGATCCACAATCCCGCAGAGCTCGTTTTCCAGATCCGCATCTGTATGATGCACCTTGAATATCCGGCTCACAGTATGGGGAGCAGTAAAAATATATCCTCTATTGGTGGAGATCACGTCATTCCCCTCCGCGCGTATCAGCGCAATATCCTGCACGATCACCTGTCTGCTGACCTGAAATGTTCTGGCCAGAGCACTTCCTGAGACCGGCCGTTCACTGTTTTTAATTTGATCCATGATCGCTGTCCTGCGTTCTGAACCAGTCATTTAAGTTCCCCTTTCCTGGCTGTGCCTGTACTTTTTGTTCCGATACCTCTCTCCTTCATTCTCGCGATCTCTCCACCTCGGCCCGACATCACCTGCTATGCCTCTGCTTCCGGCAATTCACGCTTCTTTTCTGATATTCGGGGTATTTCCTGTCACAGCACTCGGTATTCTGTAAAATCCTGCATTTTTCAGGAAAGCGGATGAAGATTCTTAAGCGAAATATCAAGGATCGGTGCAGAATGCGTTAACGCACCACTTGATACATAGTCTACACCAACATCCCTGATCTTTGCAATGTTTTCTTTTGTAACATTTCCAGAACATTCAGTTTTGGCTCTTCCGCCGATCAGCTGCACCGCTTCTTTCATCATCTCCGGAGTCATATTATCAAGCATGATGATATCTGCGCCGGCCTCAACAGCTTCTTTTACCTGATCAAGAGTTTCTACCTCAACTTCGATCTTGCGGACAAAAGGAGCGTACTCCTGCGCCATTTTTACAGCATTCGCAACGCTTCCTGCTGCTCCGATGTGATTGTCTTTCAAAAGAACTCCATCTGAAAGATTATATCTGTGGTTCTGTCCGCCGCCTACACGAACAGCATATTTCTCAAAAATACGCATATTCGGCGTCGTTTTTCTGGTATCCAGCAATGTGATCCCTGTTCCTTCAAGAAGTGACGCAACCGAATGTGTATAGGTTGCGATCCCGCTCATTCTCTGAAGATAATTCAGCGCCACACGCTCGCCGGAAAGAAGCACCCGGATATCTCCTGTAACTTTTCCCATTTTCTGACCTTTTTTTACTTCATCTCCATCCTTGCAGAACAGCTCCACTTTTGTGTCAGCATCCAGAAGCGTAAATACACGGCTGAAGATTTCCAGTCCCGCAATGATTCCATCCTCTTTACAGATCAGATCTACCTCTCCCGGAACTGCTTCTTTCATAACAGAGTTTGTGGTAACGTCTTCACTTGAAATATCTTCCTTTAAAGCCTCCAGGATCAGGTGATCTACCTGAAGTGTCATTGTGATCTTATTCATTTTACAATACCTGCTCTTTCTTAATTATCACAGCAGCCCTGTTCTCCAAAGCAAGGCTGCTCCTGTCTTTCATAATACGGATATTTATATTCCGGCTGCATTCACGCCGCACCTGCAGCACTTTTCTTTTCTGCTGAGATTGCTTTGGCTGCACGTTTTGCAAATACAAGGCTCTCCAGCAGGGAATTACTTGCCAGTCTGTTCGCGCCATGTACACCGTTGCAGCTGGTTTCTCCCACTGCATAAAGCTGGTCCATGCTGGTCTTGCTGTCAGAATCCACCCAGATACCGCCCATGAAATAATGCTGAGCAGGAACAACAGGGATGCATTCTTTTGTCACATCATAGCCTTCTTCCAGGCATCTCTGATAAATATTCGGAAAATGATTCAGGATCGTATCTTTATCAATATTTTCCATGGAAAGCCATACATGGTCTGTTCCTTCTTTTTTCATTTCTTCCCGGATCGCATTTGTTACTACATCTCTTGGAAGAAGTTCATTGACAAAACGCTCTTTTTTGCTGTTATAAAGTACTGCACCTTCTCCTCGAACCGATTCTGAGATCAGGAATCTGCGGCCCGGTTTCTTGGAATACAGCGTTGTCGGATGGATCTGCACATAATCCAGATGTTCCAGACGCACATTGTGTTTTTTTGCAATATCAAGAGCATCCCCTGTAAGATGCGGATAGTTGGTGGAATGCGCATATCTTCCTCCGATCCCGCCGCTGGCCAGGATCGTATCCTGTGCATAAATCTCTACCGGGATCTCTCCGCCCGGCTGGATCTCTTCCTGGCTTTTCACTGCTTTTCCGGCTTCCATAGCTTCAAGACGTGCCCTGTTCGCTTCTGCGGAAACTGCCTTCAGACCTGTACATTTGCCATTTTCCACAAGAATATCCTGCATGGTAGTATATTCCAGAATTGTTACATTTTCAAGCTTCAGAACCTGCTGGAGCAGTTTTTCGGAAATTTCTTTTCCTGTGATATCCTCATGATAAAGGATCCTCGGTCTGGAATGTGCACCTTCTCTTGTATAGGCAAAATCATCTCCATCCATCTTGAAATCCACGCCATATCCGACAAGATCATTAATGATATCTCTGGAGCCTCGGATCATAATGTCTACCGACTCTTTTCTGTTTTCGTAATGTCCTGCCTTCATGGTGTCTTCAAAATAGCTGTCGTAATCGTTTTCATCACGAAGCACACAGATTCCCCCCTGCGCCAGGAAAGAATCACTACTCCTCATATCCTCTTTTGTGATGATCACGATCTTTTTGTCCCGCGGAAGCTTCAAGGCACTGAACATACCTGCAACACCTGTTCCCACGATTACTACGTCTGTTTTAATTCTCATTGCTTTTCGCCTCTCTGTCTTGATTTCTCTTTTCAGCCAACTCAGACAAATCTTTTATACAAATGTGTTTTATTTATTTTGCCAGTTCCAGCATCCGCTCCAGCGGTCTCTTCGCGTTTTCACGTGTCTCGTCTGTTACATGAACCTCATTCTCCCCGGTTTTCAGAACGTGGAGAACTTTTTCCAGAAATACTTTTTTCATGTTTTTGCAGACCGGTACGGTTTCTGTGAAGTAGAATTTTTTATCCGGGCAGGTAGTTTCCAGCTTGTACTGAACGCCACATTCTGTGCAGATGATAAACTCTTTATTGTCACTTTCCTGTGCATATTTAATGATTCCGGATGTGCTTCCGATGTAATCAGCCTGTTTCAGAACTGTCTGAGGACATTCCGGATGTGCCAGAACCAGTGCATCCGGGTGCGCTTCTTTTGCTGCTTTTACTTCTTCCGGATTCATAAATTCATGGACAATACAGAAACCTTCGTTATAAATAAAGTTCTTCTCAGGAACCTGTTCTGCAATAAAATGTGCAAGATTTCTGTCCGGGATAAAAAAGATGTTTTTGTTCGGAAGCGCTTTTACGATCTTTACTGCATTTGCGGAAGTAACACATACATCAGAAAGCTCCTTCAATGTTGCTGTGGAATTAATGTAACAGACAACTGCCACATCGTCATATTCCTCTCGCACCTTGCGGATGCCTTCTTCTGTTGCCATATGAGCCATCGGACAGTCTGCATCCATGGCAGGCATCAGAACAGTTTTATCCGGACTTAAGATCTTGGCGCTCTCTCCCATAAATCCTACTCCACAGAACACGATCGTCTTCTCTTTCGCGCTGGCTGCGATCTTGCTGAGATAAAAGGAATCTCCTATATAGTCAGCTACATCCTGCACTTCGGGACGCACGTAGTAGTGTGCAAGGATGATGGCATCTTTTTCTTTTTTTAATTTCTGGATTTCTTCTGCAACTGTCATTATCTTTCACCTTTCCTGCAGGATTTCTTTTTTGAGTTCCTGCTTTTGCTTTCTAGTACAGCGAATATTAAGTAACCGCCATATTGACTTGTCTGATTTTTCATCTGCTGCGTCAATATAGCAGAAACTTAATTTTCGCTGTACTAGTCTTTATTATGCAGATGCTTCTGATCTGCTTTTTTATTAACATGTAATTTTTTTCAAAACATCTTACACATAATACCACAGTTCTTTACATGTGACAAGACAGTTGTTTAATGTATGTAAAGTTTTTTGTAAAGAAAGGCATCAAAAAACACGGTTTCCACAATGAAACTTTCATCCTGGAAACCGTGTTTCTGCACACATTCATTATTTTATCAGTCTTATTCACCGTTCTGCGTACTGTCAGCTGCTCATTTATTACAGTTTTCTTTCTGATCTGCCGCAATCACCCGATCATTTCCCCAGCAGTTCTCTCTCAATCCGCTCTCTTGCTTCCGGTGCCTGCTTATCCATCTTTTCCGGAAAACCAAACATGGAAACGCAGGCAATGTTATCGCCGCCGGCTTTCGGTGCATCCGGTTTCAGCTGCTTGCTGGCAAAATCCATTTCTCTCAATGTTTCAAAAATACCATCAAAATCCACATCACCCTCACCCATTGCAAGATGCTGATGCACCGTCACATCCGCTTTTCCACGGCCATTCAGCCACGGCGGATTTAAAATGTATCTGCAGTCCATGGTCTGGTTAAAGGTATCCGCAAAAAGTACATGGGTCAGTTCATCTCCCGCATATTTCAGCATGGACCGCACATCTCCTTTGCCCTCATCGTAGAAGAAGCCGTGAGGAGAAGAATACACATAACCAAGATTTGGAGAACGGAAGGATTTCACCATATCACAGGTCTCATTATTCAGCTCACAGAAATCATAAGGATGAGACTGGATCTCCACACGGATACCCTCACGCTCGATCAGCGGAAGCAATTCCTCCATGGATCTAAACCACATTCCATTGCAGATCTCCTGCTGGTTCGGATCACCCGAAAGCTCTGTATTGATAACCTTCACTCCCATATCTCCGGCGATCTGGATCATCCGTTTCCAGTTTGCAACTGCAAACTGTCTCTGTTCCTCCGTCGGACCAGACCAGCGATACACCACGATAAAGGACGAAATCTCAACGCCAGTCTCTTTAAGAGCCTGTCTGTATTCCTGTTCACATTCTTTTGAAAACAACGGATGCTTATAGAACGGATTGATTCTCGGATGCGGAGACTGTTCAATATATTTATATCCCCAGTCCGCCACCTGATGGACCATACGGTTGATATCCATCTGTTTCGCAAGAACATCTACGTCAAATGCAATCTTCATGATGCATTCCCTCCTTTTTCCTCTTCTTTATTCCGGATATAATCCAGGATCAGGCTGGCCGCTCCGGCTACACCTGTTTTGGATACATTGATCACCATATCGTAATAATGGGGATCGTCTCTGCGGATTCCGGTAAACTTCTCATAATATTCATTTCGGATCTGATCACGTTTCTTCAGTTCTCCAAGAGACTGGCCTTTATAATATTCCTGGCCCTCTTTTTCCCGGTAAGCATCATCTGCATAAACGAAAAAGCTGTATGTATGCGGCTCTCCACGAAGCACATAGTTGGCACATCTTCCCAGGAATACACCTGGTCTTCTCTCAGAAAGCTCACGGATGATCCGGCTCTGCACCTCAAACATCTGAACACCTGTATAATCTGCTGCCGCACCTGCCGATGAATGTCCATACGGGGAAAATGTAAGCTCAGAATCCTCATAATTGTAGGAATCCAGATACTGCCTTACACTTTCCAGATCTGCTTTTTCCATACCGAACTTTTCTGCCATAAGACAGATGATCTGGCGATCATAAACCTTGCAGTCCAGTGCTTTTGCAACACCCTCGGCAATCTTTCTTCCACTGCTGCCATACAGTCTTCCAATTGCCACGTTGATCCGGTTTCCGGAAGCTTCCGGTAACGGCATGGCCTGGATCTCGCCCGGCACAGAGACGCTTTCCTCTCCCGATTCTCTCTGGATCAGTTCACGCATCATTTTGTCATAAACTTTGTCCAGCTGGTAGCATGCTGCGATCACAAACATCACTACCCAGATCGCTATCGGAACATACAGATAAAATCCCTTGATCACGCGGATTGCCTCTGCAGACTGCTCTGCCGCTGTCGCCTTTGTTCCGTCAAAGTATGCCGCCGAAAGAATTCCTCCCATAATAGCAGAAGTCAGTCCGGAACCGGCTTTCTGACCCATGCTCATAGATGAGAACATCAGACCCTCCACACGCTTGCCTGTTTTCCACTGGCCATACTCAATAGCATCGCTTGGAAGAGAATACTGCACACCATAGAATGGGGCGATTCCGATACCTCTCATGATACAGGTTACAACACCAAGCGAAACACTGGTAATATTCATCAGGAACAGAAGCTGTCCTGCAACGCCCAGGATGCAGCCGACACAGATGAGATTTCTTTTTCCATAGCGGGGAAGCACCTTCGGCAAAAGGGCAATTCCTGCCACAGTTGCCAGTTTCTCAGCTGCGGAAAGAGGCATGACGAGGTCTACATTTCCGAGTACATACTGGCAGTAATAGGTAAGGTCCGTTCCGATAATGATCTGATATGCGGTATAAAAGATCATCAGCCCCAGAGCGATAAGGAAATACCGGTTGGTAACGGTTGCTTTAAATGCTTCCACAAAAGGAATATCTTCCTTTTCCTGTTTTGCTGCAGAAACACGCTCTGTACAGACCATATAAGTATTCACAAGTACACCGACAGAAATGATCGCATAGCCGGCAGTTACCAGGATCCAGGCCATCTGCTGATTGCCGGTAATATTCGCTACGATATTGATCAGCGGCAGTGTGAACGCAGTAATGATCATACTTGCTGTGATCGACAATACCATGCGGATGTTACAGATCACATCACGTTCACGACGGTCACGGCTCATCAGAGATCCCAGTGCATGGAATGGCTGGCTGATAGCAGTGTATACAACCGTATTCATGATATTATAGGTAACAAAAGCATAGATGATCTTTCCCATATTTCCCATTGGCGGCATGGTGAACAAAAGCACCGCTGCCAGCGCATAAGGAACCGCAAGTCTTAAGATCCAGATCCTGGCTTTTCCATACTTGGAATGAGTCCGGTCGATAATAGTTCCCATCAGCACATCGGAAAATCCATCAAAAACACGGGACAAAAGCATGATCATTCCTACCGCACCTGCTGATATTCCAACAACGTTGGTATAAAAATAGATCAGCAGAGTTGTAGTCATGGTATACATCAAGGTCAGTGCCGGATCACCAAAACAGTATGCCAGCTTTTCCGACAACGGAACCTTGATGAATTCATTCAAGTCTTTCCCCTTCTGCTTGTAATTCAACAATTCAGGGATTCCCTTACCAGCCATAGTATCTACCTCCTATCGGTTTAAGGTCGGACCTTTCTGAATGAATTATCCGAAATATTTCTGCACAAAGTCTCTGGTAACTTCCGCAGCCTTTTTCACGTTGTCCTCATGGCTCATTGCATAGTACTCCGGACGGAACTCTTCGATGGTGCAAACGCCATCAAAACCAATCTCCTTCAGTGCAGCTGCGATTCCTGCATGATCTACAACACCCTCACCCGGCCACAGTCTCTTGTCGTCTCCGCAGGAGCCAAGCGGAAGATCCTCACAGTCATTTAAATGGTATGCAAAAATCTTCTTGCCATCAGCAGCTCTCAGGTCCTCAAGGCGGGAGCACATCTCATGGAAATGGAAGGTATCCACGGTAACGCCTACATTATCTCTGTCTACTGCTTTTACCACATCATAGGCTGTTCCAAACTGGTTGATGGAGCAGTTCGGTGCACCACAGAACTCCAAGGAGATCTTCATATCCGCGCCAACCTTATCGGAAAGATAACGAAGACGTGCAACTGCTTCTTCTTTGATCTCACTGACAGATTTGTCTTTTACATCAAAGCTTGGAACGGTGATCAGCATTTTCATTCCGATTGCTTTGGAAACCTTCAGGATAAAATCAACTTCTTCGTCAATCTCTTTTTCCCCTGCCTCATCTCTCTGGTTAAAGAAGATCAGAGTGTTGTATGCCCATGGTTTCAGATGATGATTCTTAAACCAGTCTGCAAGTTCTTCCAGTGTATGCTCTTTGAGATAGTCCTTTACGCAGTCAAAGCGGATCTCAATATAATCAAAACCATATTTCTCGCACATCTCCAGGTCTGCCATAAGAGACTGTCCTTTACATTCCAGTGCAGTTGCTTCATTAAATCCTAATTTCATCTTCAATACCCTCCATATGTTTTTACTTTTCAGCCAATTTTTCCGGTTAATCTCACCGGCAGGTTTTCCACTGCAGTTTCAACAAAGCCGAAGCGGAATCGGATCCTGCCGGTAACTGCCGCCGCAGACTCATTGGGGAAGTCTGTAGCAATAAGTTGGTATGATAACTCACACTTGATGAGGTGGAGCTCGTAAAATATATTTATTTATAAAATTCCGGCTTCTCAACTGCTGAAACGATTTTCTCGATCTGTCCGGTTTCCTGCGCTTTTACAAGAGCATCTGCTGTGATCGCTGCCAGGTATCCATCCCATGCATTCGGTCCTGTGATCACTCCTGCCTCTGCGTTATCAACCCAGTCCTGAACCTCTTTATCATAAGCGTCTTTAAATCTTACGAAGCAGTCTGTGTCAATAGCAGTGGACACTGCCGCATTCTTGCGGATAGACGGATAAGCCGGCTGTGCCATTTTCAGTGCACCGTCCTCACATACAACTTCACAGTTGATGTCATATCCAAACTTGCAGTTTACAAATACTTCTACATCAATGCATACACCTTTTTTAGTACGGAGCATCATGATCTGCGGATCCTTCAGCTCAGAGTGGGAATATTTCGTCACTTTTGGCATTACTACCTGTGCTGATTCATACTCATCATCTACAAGCCAGTGAAGGACATCGATCTCATGGATTGCGGTATCGTGCACAGCCATTGGTGTATTGTAATTGGTACCTACCTCCGGATTTCTGTGTGTACAGTGAAGGATCAGCGGCTCGCCGTATTCTCCGGTTGCAAGTGCTTCCTTGATCTGCTGATATCCCTTGTCATAGCGTCTCATAAATCCAAGCTGGATGAGATGTTTGCCGGCTGCCTCCTCTGCCTTTACTACTTTCAGGCAGTCCTCAGCAGTTGTACATAATGGTTTCTCACAGAAAATCCTCTTACCGGCCTCGATCGCCTGAAGAAGAGAATCTACATGTGCGAAGCCCGGAGATACGATAAATACTGCATCTACGTTCTCTGCATTGATGAGCTCCTTACTGTCTGCATAGACTTTTGCTCCGCAGATCTCGGCTGCTTTCCTGGCACTTTCCTCAAATACATCGGAAACAGCTACTACTTCTGCTCCCTGGATCTTCTCTGTCAGTCTTCTGATATGATCTCTTCCCATTCCGCCGCATCCGATAACTCCTACTCTTAACATTTTAAATTCCTCCGTTCATTTTTTATTGTTTATTGTTTTCTGTTTTTGTGTTCTTTTTGATGATGTTATATTATCATCTTGTGCACGTGAACGCAATATCTTTTTTGTACAAAATATCCATTTTGTTTTTATGCGATTTTCACTATTTGTTACTTCATTCACATATTTTGTTTATTTTACAGTATTTTTTCGGCATTCACTCACATTTTCGCATCTATAAAATGACTTACTATGCTTATTACAAACGTTGATCATATAGCGTTTTATTATGTGCACCAGAACGCAATATTTTATTTTCCTTATACCCTAGTAGAGTTTATGTAGAATATTGTTGTATTTCAACACATAAAGAGTTATACTTATATGTAGTTTTATTTAAAATATACAAATGCATTTTTCATACTTTATTTAGCCGAACTGTAAGGAACAAAGCTTCCCTCAGAAATCCCTGAAACGCATAATACAGGAATGAAATATCCGGAAGTACAGGAAGCTTCCTTAATTCCGATCAATGGGATATCCGCATCTGAAGCAGAGAACTTCCCTGATTCGGCTAAATTCATACGAAAACCACAGCAGAAAGGACTTATCCCTATGAGCAATTATAATTTAGAGACTAAATGTATCCACTCCGGCTACACCCCATCCAAAGGCGAGCCCTGTGCACTTCCTGTCTATCAAAGCACTACTTACAAATATGACACCACTGACGAAATGGGCCAGTTATTTGACCTGAAGGCAGACGGATATTTTTACACCCGTCTCCAGAACCCGACCAACGATGCCGTTGCCGCAAAGATCGCAGATCTGGAGGGCGGTGTTGCTGCGATCCTGACATCTTCCGGACAGGCAGCCAACTTCTACGCAGTATTCAACATCTGCGAGGCAGGCGATCACGTTGTTGCCGCTTCTACCATTTACGGAGGAACCTTCAACCTTCTTGCCGTCACCTTCAAAAAGCTTGGCATTGACTGCACCTTTGTTGATACCGATGCAACAGAAGAAGAGATTGCTGCCGCATTTAAACCGAACACAAAGGTTCTCTTTGCAGAAACCATCGCCAATCCAGCTCTGGTCGTCCTGGACATCGAGAAATTTGCACACGTTGCACACCAGAACGGCGTGCCTCTTATTGTGGATAACACCTTTGCCACACCGGTAAACTGCCGTCCCTTCGAGTGGGGTGCAGATATCGTTACCCACTCCACCACCAAATATATGGACGGGCATGCCGTTCAGGTAGGCGGCGCCATTGTCGACAGCGGTAACTTCGACTGGGATGCCTATGGCCATAAATATCACGGTCTGACAGAGCCGGATGAATCCTATCACGGTGTTGTCTATACAAAGCAGTTCGGAAAAAAAGCTTACATCACCAAGGCTACTTCCCAGCTGATGCGTGATCTGGGCTCTATTCCGTCCCCGATGAACTGCTTCCTTCTGAACCTCGGCCTGGAAACACTTCCACTGCGTGTTGAACGCCATTGCTCCAACGCCCAGAAGATCGCAGAATACCTAAACGCACACGAAAAGGTTTCTCATGTAAATTATGCAGGACTTCCGGAGGATAAATATCACGCACTGGCTCAGAAATATATGAAGGATGGCCGTACCTGCGGCGTTATCTCCTTTGAACTGACCGGTGGCCGTGATGCAGCAGTCCGTTTTATGGACAGTCTGAAGCTTGCCACCATCGCAACTCATGTTGCTGCTTCCATCACTATGGTCCTTCACCCAGCCAGCCATACCCACCGTCAGATGAACGACGAGCAGCTGGTTGAAGCAGGAGTTTCTCCCGGAATGATCCGTCTTTCCATTGGTATCGAAAATGTGGATGATATTATCAAAGATCTGGATCAGGCACTGAAAAATGCATAAATAACCAATTCAAAAAGGAAGGATACATCTGCTCATGCATGATGTATCCTTCCTTTTTATGATATATTTTCTCCTACTCTCAATTATGGCATTTCCGCAAATTACCTGCATCCTGTTCTGAACGGCTTTCTTCTGGCGCATAAATTCCTGCAGCTGCTGCAAGTATCTGAAACTACCTTACAAAATCCATTATTCATCTTTTTCCAGCTGTTTGATCAGCTGGTTCACATATGTAGAAAGCCCCGCCACCAGGACTCCCTGTGTCGTGGATGTAAATACTGCCATTGCAATATCCTGTGCATTTTTACAGGAACAGGTAGCAAAAATATAAATTCCGCATATAAGGATCCCTGCACACCCCAGTATCAGCGGAATATATTTGTCCTTCACAGCCTGAGCCTCCTTCAGTGCGATCCCCATAAAATACAAAGCGATCGCTGTGATCAGCAATTCCGGTTTAATATAATCCACAAGCGCTTCCATAAATATTCTCAATATCTCCCCTGCCGCTTTGATTTATTTTATGAATTTCTCCAAAAAATATTTCATAAATTCCCCAAAAATGTTAGCTACGTGTTCGCTATTGCTGTTTTTTCGCACTTTTTGAAAATATTTTGTTCTATTCCGATTCAAAAAGAAAAAGGCCATAAACCCTAAGGTTTACAGCCTTTCCCACTATTTTTCGTTATCTGAAATCAGAACTTGCCAGCGTCAGCAGCTTCCTCAACATAAACGGTAAAGCCCGCAAAATTAAGACATATCGAACATTTTGTTACCTACCTGTTTCCTATTCACCAATTTTGGTACTTTTTCAGCACTTCTCAGACCAATTTTATACCTCGATTCCGTCATAAACATAACCCGTTTCCTGCCAGAATTTCATGGGTGATATGTAATAATCATACTGGCTACTTCCATCTTTCTTGAAAGCTACTCCAAACGTGAGTAATCCCTGGATGATTCCCTGTCTCACAAACTGAGGATCTTTCTTCATTACTCTTGCAGCTACATTCACCGGTACATTTTCGCCAGTAAATCTTGGTACTTCTAACCATACCTTCTTTTCTTCCATTTGTCAACTCTCCCTCCAAAATAATTTTCCATATACCCAGTCCAGCAATTTTAATGCGATCATTCCTGGTGCCAGCATTACCAACACCACCAAAAAGAAGAATCCGGCCAGCGCTGCTGCCGCAAACTCACCTTTCCTGGTTTTATCGCACCACTCAGCTCTCGGACATATTCCTTCATCAGTATAGCACTTGCCATCGCATTCGTCTCCTCGCTGCCACATCTCCCTCACCCCTTTTCTGCAAGGGCTTTTCCAACTGCTTCCATAATGTTCTCTGTCTTTGCTGGTCCGATTCCCTTTACTGTCAAAAGGATTTCTCTTAGCTCATCTGCCTTCAATCCTTCGGCGTCTTCCTTTCCCTGGTTGTATGCGTTCATGTAATAACGTGACAGATAGTTGGACATATCCTGGTGATCCATTTTCTTAATTTCTTTGTACATCTTTCGATTCAAAACCATCTGCTTTGCCATGACTACTCGCCCTCTCTTCCGTCAATTCGATATACCGCATCATCGTAATAAGGGTATATCCGTCCATTATTTCTTCCGGTTCTTGTATCTCTGATGCGGAACGGATCTTCTCCTAAACCATCTACTTCCTTTCCCATGAATACTATACCTTTTCCGCTCAGCGGATGATCTTTGCATCTGAAGTGTACAACATCGCCCACCTGCATCTCTCTTCCATCTTTCGCATATTTACCTGTCTTCATCTTCTTTTACCTTCTTTCTATCTCTTGCTGCTGATCTAAACATCATAAGTAGCATTTCTGATACTGGTTTGCTCCGATCGTGTCTCTTGGCTTTCTTTATGCAGGTTAATTCTGTCCCATCCAAAACATATACACCAACGTAGTGTGGGACCTCCAATGAAATCGTTGCGTAAATCTTCTCCGGCATTACTAGGTAATTATAATCTCCGAGGAAATTCAAGCCATGCCCCGAGTGAAAATCCTCTACAGAAGATTTCACTTCATAACAGTAAAAGTCTCCTTTTTCTATTCCGGACACCGTATTATTGACCGGTTTGTATCTCATGTAATCAACTCTGACCGCATGGTTTGTGGAATAATCAAATGTCACTTCCTTAGCCCAATATATCCGGGGATCATTGTACGGATTGATTTTCTTTTCAAGTGCCAGAGACAACGTAGCTGTTATCTCTGGTCTTCTGCTCAATCTTTCCTCTCCTTTCTGTACAGTTCAGATGTTCCATCCAGCACCTGACGTTCCTTTTCATCTTCAAAATACCAACCATACGGCTCAAGCACTTCATATCCTTTCAAGAGTGCGTCTCCTTTGTTTTTATTAAAGACCAAGTTGTAATCATACGGTTCGTTGCAAATTTTCATTGAATTGTGCAAAATAATCATCATCTGATGTAAGGAACTAAGTTTCCCCGCTGACTCATCTGCTGCTTTTTTCTCTTCTGGCGAAGATTCATAGTAGCTCTTTTCCAAATAGAAATCTCGCACTGTGCTTGCATAAATGTAACTGCCAAGTGCCATCATAGCTTCCCATATCTTTTCTTTTACTTCAGATTCATCTTTAACCGGGCTGATTTTCCCCGAAATAATATTCTCCAGAAATTCTTTTCTTCTGGCACTGCTTTCTTTTAATATCGCTTTGATTTTCCTTTTTGCCTGATCCTTTTCCTTTTGTTCTTTCTCCCAAGGTGAAAGTTCTTTCTTTCCTTTTGGAATTTTTGTAATAATTCTCAAACTACGATAATATACTAAGAAAAATTTTTCTTCTTCTGTCTTTGGAAGTTTGATCTGCTCCGGAACGTCTTTGTCTAACTCATACTCCTTAATAGTATTCCATTTTCCGCTCCAAATTTCATTTTCTGCTGACTTCGGGGCAGCCTTAATGCCTTTCTTCTTCAACATCTCTTTCAGTTTTTTTGCATTTTCATTTCGTTTAGCTTCTGCTGCAGCTGCTTGCGCTCTGCTCACCAAGTCTCTTGAACTGGTTGCTTCTCTGAGAATTTTATCCCTCGTCTTAATATCTTTCACTTTTTCCAGTTCGTATAAATCCTTCAGCGTTAACTGAAAATTTTCGTCCTGCTCCTTCTTTTTAAGTTCGTCCTGGTTTAGCTTCGCAATATTTAACCTACGGCGAATGGTAGTCTTGCTGAATCCAGTTTTCTCAGCAATTTGTTCCTCGGTATCTCCCAAATCAAGCATAAGCTGAAATCCCTGGGCCTGCTCATAAATTGTCAAATCGCTGCGCTGCATATTTTCTTCCAGCATGATTGACAACTGTTCTTTTCGACTTAATCCTTCAGCGATCCTGCATGGCAATTCTTCCAGTCCTGCCAACTTTGATGCTCCATGCCTGCGGTTCCCAATCAACGCATAATACTCTCCAGGCTGTCCTTCTACTGGAACAACCGTTAAATTCTGCAGGCACCCCTGCTTTTTCATAGACTCTGCCAGTTCTGTCAAATCTCCGAGATCCTTTCTTGGATTCTCCGGGTGTGTATGGATGTGTTCTATTCCGATATAAACTATATCTCTTCTTTCTTCCATGGCTTTTCTCCTCGTTCTCATATATGAACGGCGGCTTTCCAGCCGCCATATCAGTTACTCAGTTTTCAGTTTTCTAAAATAAGCGGAGCGGAAACCGATGCTGCCGTCGGCGCTAGTCCGAGGGTCGTCCAGGCACACGCTGAACACGCCAGCAGCGGAAGTGCTGTACCAGCCGCCCCCGCAGCGCGGCAAACGTTCTCCCTCGGTGCTATCAATATAGCAGTAGGCTTCCGGCTCTCCAGGATACAGAGCCAGCTCTTTCAGTGTTTCACTCTCACAATCAATATTAACATCTTTCCATCTACATCCATCGTATCCCTCTTCGTAATCACTTTCAGCAAGGAATTTGATACCGCCATCGGAAACGCTTACTCTAATAGACTTTCCGGAATCATCTCTTACCGGTTCCCAGTTATCTCCTTCAAGAGTAAGATCAATATCCAATGCTGCATCGTTATTCTTTGCCATCTCCAGCTGTCCGTCTTTTATTCTCAAGCCTCTTACCATTTCCCATACGTTTCCGGACAGATCGTGAACGCCTTCCAATGTATAATCGTGGGTCCAGGTTGCCGGTCCTGATCCGGTTTTGGTCTTTCCGGATTCTCCTGCTGACTCTCCATGTTCTTCCGGGTTTGCATGGTACTTTCCATAGTTTGTGTTGCCATGTGGCAAAGTACCATTCTTCAAGCTGAGGTTCGCAAGCAATCCCCATTCAGCTCTTGTCATAAGATGCCATCCCTCTCCCTTTGAAAAACAAGCTCTCGCCGCCTCATCATTGGTAATTCCTGTCCATGGCTTCTGCATTGGCAGGCTATAAGGCTTTCCGTTAATTTCGCAGTTCTCATAGACAGAAATGTAAATTTCATCGTATTCTTCATCTCCAATGATAAACGCTGCATTTGTTTTATCGCTTCCACCGAACAGCTCCTTATTTGTCACCTTGCGGAATCTGTGCATGAACGACGGGATGCCGGCATTGTCGTAAATTGCTACTACTGCGTGTTCCAGGTTTCCGCTGATGGAATGGGTTGGTGTGATCTGCTCCTCAGTATTCTTTTTTCCGGAAGGTCTCTCCTGGATTACCGGACAAATATTGATCTGCATATCATCTCTTGCCGCATAATCCTTAATTGCTTCCATCTGTTCTGCAACGAATTTTCTCTTTCCTTTAAACTTTGCTGAAAACTCACCTTTCATAAACTTTGCTTTTGCCATGTTCTTTTCCTCCTATGCTGTGGCTAATTCTCTATTCAAAAGTATCTCAAATACTTTGAATCCATAAATAAATCCCTGCATTTCTGCCTCGATTGCAACTCCCATTACCGAGTCCTCTACTTTTCTTTTGGCTGCTACATCATCATTCAGCCCGCTCATTGCCTTATAAAACTCTTCGTATTTTGCCCCAAGCTCTTCGATTTCTCTATTCTCGATTGCCGGACCTTCGATAAACTGGTCGAACAGATTCTTTATGTAACTGCACTCTGTTCTGGATCTTCCCTTCATCAGGATATTTTCCTGCGTTTTTGCTCCATGGAAATGCTGTGCGATTAAATCATTGAATTTCCCAAGTCCTTCCACGAAAGCCTTGCTACGTTTTTCCTCGGCGCATATCTTTTCAATGTAAAGCTGGCAGCCTTTTTCACTCAGTTTCCAGATTGGATGTTTTCTCTGGTTTCTATACGGTCTATACGCAATCTCGAACTCCTTCTTTTCGTCTTCGGACGCTTCCGCATTGTAAAACCGAGAAATCCGATTGAAAATTCTCATGTGCGTACTCTGGAAAATTTTTGCGATTTCCCAACTGGTAAGTGGCTCTGCAGGTTGCGTTGTCCCCTCTGCTACTTTTCGGATAAGCTCTGCGGCCTTTCCGATTTCTTCCGGCGTGATCTTAATTTCGTTCATCCTTCCAGCTCCTTTCTCAAAGCCTGCAGAAGAGGATGCCAAGGCCTAGCTCCTCTCATGCGCTTCACGACTTTTCTCAGATCAATCTCTTCCTTGCTGATGCTTTCCATTCCAATCAGCTTATCGCTGTTCCAACGGATCAGCTTATCCTTGAATCCATCGGTCAACTTTACTTCTCCAGCTGCGCACTGTTTGTCCTCGAACATGACCCACTTTTTTCCATTAAGGATGCAATAACCAACAATCATCTCTTGTCCTCGCTTTCAATATCAACGCTTTCTCCGGGGAAACAATTTCCGCAATATTTCCATACCTTATCCCCTACTTTCACGAATGTAGAATAGGTTGCCATATATTTTCCTGTCTTCGGGTTTAATCTACTGTCGTAAGGTTCTCCTACCTGCAGATATCCTGCTCCCATATTTCTCGGTGGCAAAATATTCAAGAAGTACCAGTAGACATCTTCGTCCACCAGCTCCCCAGGCTTGCAAAAATCATCCCAGTTTTTCCCACTTTCTTCCCATCCTTTAAGTGTCTTGATCTCTTTCTGCTTTTCTTCGCTCATTCTCTGCATACTCCCTTTCTTTTATTGCTATGTAGTCTTTGACATGAAACCCATTCAAAATATTGATTGCCTGCAGTTCCGATAGTCCGCATCTCCTTTGAAGTTCCTGCCGCAGTTCTCTTCTCTCGCCTGTATCTTGCCTACCATTTTCCGGAATATTTTCTGCCAATATTCTGTATTCATTGGCGATTTCTGCTGTGAGAAGTTCTGGCATTATACAGCCTCCACATATGTGACACTATTTGCTTTGCAATTAAATTCCGAACAAAGAGAACTCCATAATTTTGCAAGATCATTCATGTCTTCCGCTTCCAGCTCCGTCTCATCTTCTTCGCCGTCCCTGTTTACAAATCCAATTCGATATGTGTTTTTTCGTCCGCCGTATGACTTTCTTACAATGCCTTTTCCAGCTTCTCTAATTGTCATTCTGCATCGCCTCCAGTTCTTCTTTCACTCGGTTCAATGCGTATTTGCCGGCCGGATTCAACATTCTCTGCCACGCTCCCTGGGATGGTGCCCACTTAAAGCCATGCTTTTTCAAAACGGCTCTGACATCTGCCTCCGGCTTTCCATCAAAGATGATCTGCAGCCTCATAGCTTCCACATTCTCAACAACCTTAAACAGCTCAAATTCCGTTTCTTTTGTTCCCTTTTCCTTGACTGCTTTCAAGCTTTTCACCCTTTCCTCTACTCTATGGATATTTGCGTTGTTGTTCTGCAGGGCGTATGCTGGAAATCCAACTCTTCCCATGAAATCCGGGGTTCTCAGTTCCTGGATCTGCTCATCGGAATACCCCAGGATTTTAAGCTCCTCATCTCCCTTTTTGGTATTCTTCAAGCGGATGGCTTTATTGACAGCTCTCATTCTTTCCTGGTTTTCTTTTAAAGCATCCAGCTTCTCTTCCAGGCGTTCTATAGCATCCTCATCTGAGGACTTGATGATATCCTTTCCTCTCAAAATCCCCTTGATCTTATCCAGAATTTTCTGCGTCTCAGTATAAAACTGGTGGTTCTTCTCCCAAGCCTGCACTTGTTTCTCTTTTTTCTTCACTGGAAAATTGCCGGCACCCGAAATCATAACCGAAGGACATCTGCAACCGATATTACTCTCCCGGTTCATGTACTCGGCCATTCTCTTTGAATATCTCTTTGCCAATGCTTCAACTCTATCCGTTTCTCTCGGTCTTGCTTCTGCAACTTTCTCTGCCAAGTCATAGGCTTTATCGACATATCCTCTGTATTCTTCTGTCTTGCTGCCTACCTTATAATCGCTCATAGACATCATATCGTGTGCGATTCTGGCCTGTTCTTCATTGATTGTGCAATATAATCTTTCCATTTCAGCACCCTCTCTCAAACTCTATCATTTTCTCTCTGTCGAATTTCATTGATGGATAAATACAATATCCGCTACGTCTCGTTCTTCCAGTCGATTTTGCCAGCCCTTTCGCCTCTAAGAAATCCACTACCCAAGGACAATTATTTGTATCCACGTATGCTTCATTTTCTGCTAATGCTGAATCGCACAGACAAACGGTAATTCTTGCAACTGGTCCCTCTCTTCTGCTGAAGATTTCAACTGCGATACTACCATCCATCTGATACTGTCCTACTCTTAATGTACAATCTGTATATGTTGCGTAACTTGTCTTAACCTCTAACAATGCCATGCTATATCCCTCCTAAAATTATGCTGTGATCGGCTCTCTGTGTTTTTCCATTCTCACGGCTGCTCTTCCTGCAAGATTCTCTCTGTACTCTCTAAGGCTTCTCTTTGCATCAGCCCTGGTATATTCGCTGTTCTCGCACTCCCAGCCATATCCCCAGTTTGTCATTATGTCCCAGCGGTCCTTTGTCTTTCTCTGATAGCTCATTCATACTCCTTTCTGCAAATGCGATTTTTTCTTATGTGTTTCTCGCACTTGCGAGCTGTATGGGTAAAAAAATAACACCTACCAGCCAAGCTTAGTAAATTCTTTCCTTTTCTCTTCGTATCCATTTCTTTCCAGAAGCCATAAATCATACTGCACTGCCGGATCTAAAAAGCTAAAACCACTGTCATTCATGCTGTACAATTCTTCTACAATTTCAGCTACCATTTCTTCGTTTCCTGTTGCAACTAAGATTGCTGCGATAGCCTGTACTTTTGCCTGCGCATAGTTCCATGACTGTGAACCGAAATCTTTTTCTTCTCTTTCTGCCAATGCAGCTTTGTAATCATTCATGCTATACATAATCTCTACCTCCAAGATGTTTTATTTGTTGTTTGATTATGTATATATTATAACTCGCATCTGCGTATTTGTCAATAGTTTTGCTCTATTATTTCAAGTTTTTCTCGCACTTGCGTTTTTCAATTTTCACATCATACCCAGCAGCATTGATAATCCTCACGAAATTCTCATATCTCATATTCCCAGAAATCAATCTGCTCACTCTCTGTCTGGTGATTCCCATTTTCTGAGCCAGCTGGATCTGCGTCATTCCTTCCTTCTCCATCATTTTATTGATGATCTCTGCCGCATCTTCGCCTCTGATCTCCGTTACGGTTTCCCTTGCCGGATAAACTGCCCTGCTCATTTCCAAACTCCTTCCTTTTTCAAAACCTGTTTTACCGCCTCTTTCATCGTATCAGCAGATGCTACATTTGTATCCTGATTTTTTTCGTACAAACTTGCGATCTTGCAGATGATATCCGGATTGTCATTTAAGCCTCCGGCAATACCTTTAGGAATCCCCCAATAATCGCAGAACTCTTCAACAGCATTCCTTGTATCCTCTTCCAGGTATTCTCTTTCCCTGATCCGATACGCTTCTTCGATTTCTGCCTCTGTCAACTCGATTTTCACTGTTCTCTCATCACAGATAGAAATCCCATTAAGTTCTGCTACTTTGCTTAATATAGTTCTCTCAATTACCATGTCTTCCTCCGTTTACCAGTTCGGTCACTCCTTCCGGATAATTCTCATCAAACCAGTGCCAGATTTCTATTCTGTCCGTTCCTTCCGAAAATCCCAAGAACTCTTCCAAAATAGCATCTTCATCATCAATGGGGATTTCTCCAAAAAACTGCCACAGCTTTTCAACTTCCTGGCTGTTGAAGCAGTCAGAAAAATCAACTGTTGCAATGCTATCTACTTCCTTGCACCGAGGACAATATTCCTCATCATTTCCATAATGCAGACCCAGTTCGGAGTCCCTTCCTATCCACCCACACTTCTTACATCTCCAGATCAACATTTCCCATTGCCTCCCATTCTTCTGTCAGTGACACTGTCTCTCTCTTTGCAAATACTGCGGTGCTTAAATCAATTCCGTAGAAAATTTCCCGGTTTCTCACCTTTTCCTCGAAGCGTTTTCTACAAAGCAGCTCGTTTCCGAATACTCCTCCAAGCTGTACATACCAAGTCGATCATCGGATGACCACTTGGAAGCTGATTGAACAATTCTATGCAACCATTAAAATCCAGTCTTTCGATCATGATTTTCGCTCTCTCCATCAGTGCTTCCATTTTCTTTCCTCCAGATCTTGTACTGCCAATCCGATTACTACTGTGCCATTTGCCATTACCAACCAGAAGTTTAATGGCTCCATCCCGGTTGCCATCCCCCATGAAAAATTGATAAACAGCAACACTGTCAAAAATCTTCTCAGCTTTTTCATTGCTTTCTGTCCTCCTATATGGTAGACTTGATAGCCAAGGGGAGTTACCGCTCCCCTGCTACCAAGGAACTGTTTGGTTCGATTTACTTAATCCAATTTGAGACTGCCGTAATGATTGCTAAAAGCATCGTTACTATGGCTGTTATGATAGCTGTCACACTTTCATAAAACTGGATTCTAAGAAGTCGTTTCTCAAGCAGTTCTTTTTCTTTGTCTTCCGTTCTCTTTCTTTTTGCCAACTGGTGTCCTCCTCTCGGATTATTTAATCATTCTCGCACTTGCGAACTGTTTAGGTAAAAAAATAACACCTACCTATTTGATTCTTGTGTTTTGTTTGATTATGTATATATTATAACTCGCACTTGCGTATTTGTCAATAGTTTTGCTCTTTTTATGCAAATTATTTTCGCAACTGCAACATTCGATAGTTAATAGTGAGAATAAAAGAAAAAGATAGAAAAAGATTTAGATACAGAAATAGATATAGAGTAATAGTGACGTGACGGTTTCGTGACATTGATGGGACAATGTCACACGTTTTTTATTATAATATGAAGTTTTTCCTTTATTTATAAGGCTTTACGCATTTGTATCTTATCCTCATTTGAGTGTGGATAATGTGGAAAACTCGATTTTGCGAACCCAAAAATTACTGGTTGACTTTTCTGTTTGATACGCATATACTGAAAACAGCTAAGGATGATGGCGATTATCCAATGAGCAAAAAATGAAAACCCCGGAGATGTGTCAGATCTCTGGGGTTTTCTATTCCGTTATGTAGGTGGCTTATGCCTCAGGCTATTCGCTGCCTATTTGTCTTTTCTGTCCAACCATTTGCAAATATAGTAGCTAATTATATTTACCATGACAGGGACAAGAATGATGGCGATTATTTCATCCAATGGTTCCACCTCCTTCCCGCTGGAGGTTCGGCAGCATCTACACCATATCATAATTCTCTAACCTTTTCCATACCAACTCTTCTAAAATTGAATAGTTCTATACGCTCGTACACGCTTCTATACCGGATTTTGGCTTTTAGGCATATTAAGTATTGAAAAATTCTCTATCGTTGCTCAGGCACATTTCGTCAAAAATAGCATTGAAATTTTAGTTATTTTGTATATTGATTTTTACCTCTAACTTGCTCCGCATTTTGCAATAAAAAATGCCCCAGTCCCGAAGGACCAGGGCGTATGTGATATATTTTCCTCAGAGGTGCAGACTCTCTTCAAAAGCACCATTTCTCCGCTGTTATTTCAGTAGCTTGTTTACTTCTTTCTGGACTTCTGCATAATTGTAACCGGCTGCTTCCAGTTTTTTCTTCCGATCAGCTCCATTTCCCCATTTTCCGGAAACAACTTCCTTTGCAACTTCGGCTACAGTTTTCTTGGTACTTGCCTTCAGCAGCTCGTTCACCTTCTTCTGGACAGTATTATAATCATAGCCGGCCGCAGTCAGCTTCTTTTTCCGCTCATCTCCGCTACCCCACTTACCGGCAATCACCTCTTTGGCTACTGTCGTTACGTCTTTCTTGGTGGATGTGGTGGTTCCAACCTTTTTGTTGTACAGAGTGGTCAGCTTGGCTTTGGAATTAGTTCCGTACTGTCCATCAACCGTCAGTCCATTGTCTTTCTGAAATTTGCGAAGAGCTGAATCAGTGCCAGAGCCGAAATCTCCGTCAGCTCCTGCAGCTCCGCAAGAATATCCAACTTTGATAAGCATTTTCTGCATCGTGGTTACTTCTGATCCGGTGTCTCCTTTTTCCAGATAATTCTTCTTTACCGGAGTTGCATTGGAACTGGCATCTCCACTCACTGCGATAGCCACATGATGATTGTCATTCAGCAGGATATCTCCAGGCTTTAAGCATGTACCGCTTGTCAGGTATTTCTGATCGGTGAGGACCTTTGCTCCCGCTGTCTTGAATGCACTTCTCATGTTGTATGTAGTCAGATAAATGCTGACTGCCTTCAGCTTCGGCTTATTTAGACGGTATCCGACTGCTTTCACGATGCTTGCGGTACTCTGACTGCAGTCTGTTTCGCATGGCTTTTTGATTTTTGATGGATCATAACCATTTGCGGCCAGCTGCTCCCAGAAGGTATAGCGATCATTACTATTCCCTGCGGTTCCCTGGTCATAGCCGATCATATTATTGTTTGCGGCCTGTGTTGCCATCTCTGCAATCAGTGCCGCTACTTCCTGGTCTTCAAATCGTAAAACACAGAGCCAAGGTCTATTGTACCAATTGATGATCTGATACTCTGTACCAGTCTGATCGCCCGCCTGGCCTCCTGCATAACGTCCGTTTTCATCATGTCCACAATTACTAATTTTCACGCTCACGATTTTTTCCTCCTTTGCATAATCGTTATAGAATTTCTGGCCTCTTGCCGCTCTACTTTCGCATACACTTTCCCCTGTGTTGGCCGGAATTTCAAACTTCTTTAAAACAACATCGGATGCCTGCCGGATTGTTGTTGCTGATTTGAGAATAGCCAAAACCGGGCTGTAGCTTTCTCTCAGTTCCTTCAGTAAGAAATCCAGCTGCATATCTTCGTCCGCAATGGACACGCCTCTCTGCTTGGCAAAATTCCAAAGACCAGATTTTCTGCTAGGGCTTGTCCACTGGGCCAATCCGTACCCGTACTGTTTTCCGGAAAGCGGATGTAAGAACTCCTCGCAGGAAATCTTTCCGCTGTCGATCGCTGCAGTATAGGTGGCATGGGTATAGACTTTTCCCTTTTCTTTCAGCCGTTTAAGGCACAGGTATTCAACCCGGTTTGTGTAGAAACCATCACTCTCCGCTTCCAGGTTTCCGATCAGGCCGCAAGCCCCAGCTGCAGTCATGCCGGCCTGTCTGAATTTCTTATAGGCTCTTTTCTCCGCCTCAACGTTTATACTCATCTTTCAGCACCTCGCTTTCTCCCCAGTTGTAGGGTGAAACTTCGTCAATAAATTTCCCAAATTCTCTGATTAACAGAATGAAAAAGGTGCCGCCTATGGCAAGCACCCCCACTACGATTTTTGCTACATTTCCCATGTCTACTCCTCTTTGTACTTCTTGCACTGCGTAATAGCCTGGATCACCTTGTCGTATCCCACCATTGATGCCAGCCAGGATAACAGCACCAGAGCGATTAAATATACAGCCATCTTTGCATTGATCTGTGCCTCCGTCAGAATGATATATCCCGCATCTACCAGAACTGACAGTACGACTGCAACGAAACCGGCCAAGAAATTGGAGAGGTATTTCTTGTTTACCTCATCCATCAATTTCTTGATTCCCTCTGTGAAGAGTCCTGTAAAAATAGATACAATCAGCAGTAACAGTAAAAAAATCTCTAAGCTCATAAGTTTTCCTCCTCGTTTTTGTTACCGACATTTATGTCGGAGACATATTGTTCTTGGCTTTCTTTTTCGTCTTCTTTCTGCCATTTCCGATCCAGCCGCTTATCTTTATTCGTCCGAATCCAGCCGCAGATTCCACACTCACCTATTGTTGCTGCCACAACAGCGCAGGCATAGGTTTCCGGCATACTTCCATATTCCCGGAAAACCAGGATCATCTGCCAGTTAAACCAAACAAAAAAAGCACCGACCAGAATCAGTACCAGGTTCAAGGTTCCGACCTTCTTTACGGCCGCAACCACTTTTTTAATTTTTTTCATTTCACCTGCAACCTCCTAAATTACAGAAAAGAGTTCTCATCACTGCATTTTTCGTAAATCTTTTTGACGTTTGCTACTGAATGAACTCCCTTTCCATTCGGAAATTTAGGATGGGTTCTGCAATATTTTTCGTAAGTATCAATATCATCGATAATCTGATTGAAATGTTCCTCCGTATGCCTTACATTATGTCGAATTTCATCGTTAAATCGAATAATTCTGTAGCGTGCATTTTTCGCATCCCCCTCCTCAATCTTATCCATGACTTCTTTGTTTAACGCTCGCCCGATTGCCCGAGCCAGTGCTGTCCAGGGATTGAACTTGATTGGTGCTATCTGCACTAATGTAAGGACAATGAAAAGGATTCCTCCGCCAGTTTCCATGAGTTCTTTTAATGTCATTCCTTTTCTACCTCGATTTCTGCAATATTCATTGATATATCAAGAATCCAGGACCGGCCCGCCGGTTGATTCTGCTTTTAGGTTTCATTCTTCCAGTCCTTTCTGCAGATCCGCTGCTTCTTTAATCATTGCCAGTTCCTTATCCTCAATAGTTCCATGCTGCAGTAATGCAAGTGCCAGCCGGTCTATGAGTTTCGTCTGTAACTGGATAATCTTCGACTGACCATCCATCACCTCTGCGATAGTAGTTCTCATCCCGATCCCCTCCTTCCTCGTAAATTTGTTTCATGTCTGCGTGCGTCAGGACAAAATCATCCAGAATCTTCTCCTTCAATGCATCGCAGTCACAATATTTCATCATTCCCAAGTAACTCTGCAGTGTGTCTGTTGCCTGCTTAAAAGAAATTTCCTTCACTCTGTACGCTTCTTTCTTTGCCTTCAAAACTCTCTTGATGTGAAGTGTTGTTTTCTTCCTGAGTACCACTTTGTCAGGCCATACCCTGTATCCGACAAATTCAATACCTTGATTTATTGGCCGGATACAAGTTTTATTGTTTAGCTGCAGTTCCAACTCCGTTTCCAGAAAAGAAGCAATTCTGACTTTCCATTCCTGGAGCTGTGCCTTGCTACTACTGAGAATAATCACATCATCCATGTATCGGACATAACAATGAATTTGCAATTCCCTCTTGCAGAACTGATCCAGTGCGTCCAAATACACATTCGCAAACACCTGTGATAGCAGATTTCCGATAGGCATTCCGACATCAAAAAGACGTTCTTCCAAAGGTACTTCCCCTGGTGAACGTCCTGGCGGCAATCCAAACGGTGTATGTTTGCAATCTATAATTGATTCCAGCAATTTCAGCAACCGCTGATCCTTAATTTTCTTTGCAAGTATTTTCTTTAGTATCCGATGCGATATCCGGTAAAAATATTTGCTTATATCTAGTTTTAAGTAATACCACTGCTCATCCTTACGGTTCACCTGTTCCAACCAGTATTTAAGCCGAAACATAGCGGTCAGTGGTCCTCTTTCCGGGATACATCCGTAAGAATCCTTGATATATCCCTTAATCAGCATAGGATTGATAACTCTGTATATCGCCCATTGAACAACTCTGTGTTTAAATTTGATGGACATTATCATCCTTTTCTTCGGTTCATACACATAGAAAATATAATATTTGTCTATGGTATACGTCCCATCGTAAACAGAATCTCTAATCTCTTTCAAATTATCCCAGGCGTTGAAATTGAAGAGCATTACATCCTTGTTATATCTCCTTTGATCTGAAGCATCTTCTAAGGCTCCATACAGATTTTCCATGGAGAAGATAAGATCAAAAACATTCTTAATCTTCATGTTGCGTTATCGCTCCTTTGTATTTGACTATGTGTGGCAGCTTTCACTCTCGCTACTTGCGGCCTCCATAGGTGTCTCCTGCTTTGTGTGTCTCCACAGGGACGGCTCTACCCACGCACGAGTAGAACCATTTTTCTCCTTCCACACGGTCGGAGCGGAAATAGACTCCTTTAAATCTCTCGCACTGCCGGCAGTCCTTGAACTGACCGGTTCTGGCATATGAGAGTAAAGCGGAGCGGAAACCGATGTTGCCGTTGGCGCTAGTCCGAGGGTTGTTCAGGTACACGTTGAACACGCCAGCATTGGAAGTGTTGTTCCAGTTGCCCCCGCAGATCGGCAAACGAAATAGCCTATTCCCGGCGGCACAACCGGATCGTTACCGGCTGTACCTTGATTTTGCACTTTTATTCTGTTGTGACGATTTTTGATCGCCGTATACCCATTCTTTATATTTTCCAATCATTCTTCCGATCTCTGCAGAACGGCCTTCCCATTCACTCCTGGAAGATTTTCCTTTCAAATATCCCAGGCGATAGGCTACTCTGATGTGAGACTGGAGTGCTTTGTTCATTTCATCCAGTTCGCTGATGGAAGTTTTCTTGTAGTATGCAACCGTTAATGCCGACGCCAGCTGCGACATTCTGTTCATACAATGAGCTATATCGTCACCTAATAATTTCTGGTGTGCAATGGACCATCTTTCGATGAGAGGGAGGGCGTAGACTTCCATATCTTCAATTTTCTGTAATATCGTTAGCCCTTCCTCTTCCATCTCTGCTGTCATGTTGTCGGATCTCTGTTCTGCCACATTCTTTCTCCTTTCACAACAAACGCCGCCTTCCCAGGCGGCAATCAGTTTACAGTCCTCAGTTTACAAAAGCGGAGCGGAAACCGATGTAGCCGTTGGCGCTAGTCCGAGGGTGGAACAGGTACACGCCGAACACGCCAGCATTGGAAGCGAGGTTCCAGCCGCCCCCGCAGACCGGCAAACGCTCTCCGGAAGTATTTAATCCATGGTAATCTCCACCGTAATCTCCGTTTGGCTCATCCGGATACAGGAGGAGAGCTTTTGCCAACTCCGGAGCTGCTGTAAGTCCTTCGCCAAGTGTCATATTGTTATATGGCAGCCAGTTTCCTGTGTCTTTCGGTGTGATAGTTCCTTTGGTAAGCTGAATCTTTCCAGAAACAACATCCCATTTCAAAGTACCGGCAGTGCCAGGAGCCACCAGTGAACCGTCAGCTGCGATTGCTTTCCATTCTGTAGAGCCGGCCGCCATACTGGTTGTCAAAATCATACTGTTCGCATACGGAATGATCTGGATTTCTCCATCAACAAGTCTCATGCCAGCGCACCACTCCCATACATTTCCATTCAGATCGAAGATTCCGTCCGGCATCCAGTTGTGGCTCCATGTATCAGGGCCAGAACCGGTTGCTACACGAGCGATCTTATTACTATCGTAGTAAGTCGGTGTCCCTTTCTCGTGTGGGTATCCGTGATCGCTGCCGTAGTTATTGTTACCTCTTGGCATAGTACCGTTCTTTCTACACCACAGAGCGATAGCGCTCCATAAGGAATACGGCATCAGGCCCCATCCGGTTCCTTTGTTTCTGCAGTAGTTGGCGGACTGGTCGAAGTTCACGCCGGTCTTCGGGTCCTTAAACGGAAGTGAGTATGCTCTGTCATTCATTACAATGTTCTGGAATTTTGAGACATACACAACATCTTTTTCCGCACCACCTACAGAAAATGCCGGATGGATGTTCTCACTTCCTCCGGCAATTACATCTGAGATTTTGAATTTTGGAAACGCAACCATGATGGACGGCATCCCACGATCATCCAGTAAAACTGTGTTCTTTCCTCCGGACAGCGCCTCGACTGCCAGCTTCATATCATCAAAATTTGCCATGATTTAGACCTCTCTTTCCCATAATCTCAGTTCGCAACGATCCATAGAAAAAGGAACCGGCTTCAGCTCTTTGATAGTAGGCTGTTCGGTTCCCTCTTCATTCTCTGGATCATAGTTCGGATTTTCTTTTTCTACTTCTGTATATTCCCTTGCAGGAATAATGATCTGTGCAACATACTTGTCACCTGCATCGGCTCCCATCACCAGTCCACCGGTGTAGTCTTCGCAAATATCGATCACAACCTCATAGTCACGCTCTTTCTTTGAGACATTGAACATCAGCTCTCCATCGTCAAAGTCGATCGTTTTTCCAGATACCTCGTAAGGAATGAAATTCTTTCCGTCTTCCGGTAAGTATGTAATCTTCATCAGTAATACCTCCTCTGTGTTCTTCCCATTTCCATTGCTTCACGGCTTCTGACCGCAGTTACTTCTGCAGCTTCTCTCATTGCCGGGTTGTTGGTGTCGATTCCGTACTTCTTGGCAACATACTCGATGTCTGCCTGTCTTCTTTCGTCCTGGATAATCACATTTGCCATGATTACATTCCTCCTCTCACATACAGGTCCATGGTTACTGATTTCGCAGATCCAGTGTAAGCTACCTTGAATCCATTCAGCAGCTTGTCCGTAAACTCAATATCTCCCACAGCACCACCAGACACGCTGGTAACTTCTGCTGTGATAAGATACGTCTTATAATTGCGTGGAGTTTTCAGCTGAATGGTTTTCACTGAGTTATTAAACGGATATACCTGGGAGTTTGTCAGGGTGACTGTGACTTTCTCGCCGTCAAGTCCCTCTACTTTTCTCATAACACTTTTCAGCATCCTGACAGCCTCTGCGCTTATTTCATGTCCTTCCAGGATTCCCTGCTCCATGTGATTGAAATTAGTTGCGCTCTGCTCAGTGCCTTCCTGCAGAACTTCTCCCGGATCAGGGACGTGTTCAATACTTCCATCCGAGTTCTGCGTTTCTTTGTACCGATACGGATTTTCTACGACTTCATCTTTCCAATATGTCGGTTCGTACATTGTGCATACCTCCTTCCTACTCTTCTAAAATGTTGATAGTTACTCGGTAATAAATACCTTCCTTTTTGGATTTCTTGGTGATATTTTCAGCTTTACTCCACCAAAGCTCTCCACTTGTACTGTAAAGCTGTACTTCTGTTACCTTTACCTCGCCGGATACCGAAGGGTTTAATATAAATTCAATCTTTACTTTTCCATCACTGCTAATAGTGATATCTGTAATCTCTGACCGGTAATAGGTGGAACCGATTTTGTATTTGGCATAAGCGACCGTATTCTTCACATGATTTCTGAATCCGGCCAGTGCCGCAGCTGATAACATTGCTACTCCTCCTTTTACAATTTTCTTTTGCTTCCGCAAGCACGATACAAAACTTCTGCATTTGTGCTATCTACCTGCACATTCAACGCTCCTGGTTCTATCTCGGCCAGAAAGCTCCTATCTGGTTTTGTGCCAGAAATAGGATAGGGAAACTCGACACCTTTACCTTTTGACGAAGCCTGTAGCTGTAACGCAGTCAGACGGGCATCGTATGTTCTATCTGGTTTGGTTCCAGCTACAACATAAGGAAATTCCCTACTCATTCTGTTCGCAGTCACAATAACAGAACCATGTTCCGAAATCCCTACCCAATTAACTTGCGGATATGTACCTGCTTTTCTTCCTCTTGCTGTCATTCGATAAGGGAATTTCTGCGGCTTAGGATCTGCCCGAATTTTGATTGTTGTTGGAGTATCAAAAACCACTCGGAAACTTTTTTGTGCCTGTTTCACCTCGTTCACCAATTTTATAATCTGATCTAAACTGGCTTCCGAAGTTCCAGGGCTTACGCTGATTTCAAAGGTATGAGGTGCTGTGTTTTCAATTAGCTTGACATCTCTTCCACACAATTCTTTCAGCAGCATCTCAATTCTGGCCGGATTCATCGGCTTCCTGTAGTTCCTTTTTGAAATAACTCTGCTCCGGCGTTCTTCAATACTCAGCGCTTCATTGGTCGGCAGCCCATAGCTTTGCTCCCAATAGGGAAGGGACCAGGTTGCCGTTTCCGGAAATGCCTGCTCCCTTAATTCGTTAATTGTGTCCTGCGCCAATGACAGAGGTACGCTCATAACCTCGAAAATCCATTTTCCCACATATGAGTTGTCATAAATGGGGGAAATCATACCCATCATGTCCCTTGCAAGTTCTCTGGTTGGGAAGTTCTCTAAATCAAACATTTAGCTTCGGCTCTTCAGCGTTCGGGCATCTGCTGTCACATGGATTTTTTCTACATACTGCACACATACCTATTCACCTCTTAATTCTTCCCACACGGCTTTTCCCCAGTTAAAAATAAAAATGGTGAACGGTAATACTAACCATTCACTCCCTATTGCGTCATAACCCCACACTCGATATGCATAATCTACGGCCCACTTCGTGATAAGAATACCAACTGCAATCGGTATCCAATTTTCCTTCAGTAACCGTCTAACCTTTCTCATCGTATCCTCCTATTTGCCTTTCAAAGCTTTATCGCTCATTATTTTAAATTCACTTATTACCTCTGCGATGCCGTCAAGATATTCAGATATCTTTCTCACCGCTTCTACCTCATCGTCCCTTATCTTTCCGTCCTGGGATATTTCAAGCAGCTGATTTTTCATATTCTCCAGCTCATCTTCTCTCAAAGCTTTTAATAATCTCACGGTCACGCTGCATATATTTTTCTCTTCCGTTGCAAGTGGAAGGAATCCGCAGATCGGACATTCATTCTTGCAATAATTGCTCAGGAGCCAAGGTGCGTTGTACAGATCCGCCATTATCAAAACCTTGTCGGCTGGCACTCTTTTAACATTTCCCAGCTCGTAGTCTGCCAGCGTATATGCCGCAATTCCTATAAGCTCCGATGCTCTTTCTCTGCTTTCCAGCCTTGCATCCCATTCTGCCGCCTGTTTTCTGGCTCTAAAATACGGATTCTGGTTTTCTTTTATAGGGTTCCGTCCCATTCTCATTTACCTTACTTTCACTTATAATTTAATCAGTGCCTACAGGAACGGCCGGTACTTCCACTTTTAACTGTTCATTGATCTTCTCGATCACTGGCCAATCAAGTGCATGGCCGTTCAGCACCAACGATACCTTGTCTCGATTGAATCCGATGGACTTGCTCAGCTCGCTGATGTTCATTTTTTTTACATACAGTTTTGCTCGCACTGCTCCACACCATTCATCGGACGGAAGCTGCGGCTTTTCCGGAAGCACGTTCACTTCCAGAACTTCGTTAATTTTCTTTGCGATATCCAGGTAATTATCCTTTACGATCCGGCCGCTGATAAGGGCTGTTATCGTTGTATAGCTGTAGCCGATTTCATCAGCTACACTCTGAAGGTTCATTTCCTTCCTCGCAAGCGCAACTCTTATTTCCTTGCACCATTCAGAAATGGGGACAGTAGTATTGCTCATTTGCATCGATCTCCTTTCTTGCATCTGCGATTCGCATTTGCATTTTTTCCGAGTGCGTGCTATAATACAAATACGAGTTATTACGAACACGCAATCACCATGAAACAGATTTTAAATCATAGGCTCGCAACCACGAATAATAATTTGTTTCATGATTATATTATAGCACGAATCTGCGTATTTGTAAAGATTTTACCTCGTATTTGCGTATATTTTTACACTTGGAGGTGTCTAATGGAAATCATTGAACGCATATCCGATTTACTCGCAGAGCGTGATAAAACGGCCATAGAATTGTGCAAGGTTCTCGATATCCAAACATCTACTATGTCTACATGGAAAACCAGGAAGAAAGATCCTCCGGCTCGCTATATGCCGGCCATTGCAAATTTTCTTTGCGTTTCGCTGGATTATCTCCTGACCGGTCAAGAGCGTCCTGCTGTCATAGAACAGCCTGAGGTTCAAGAGCCAAAGCTTTCCGCAATGGACGAAGAACTTTTGGATTTATTCCACGAACTTCCCATGAGCAAACAATATGAATTTATGGGAGAAATTAAGGGCTTCTTGCGTGCTGTCGAGGACTCAAAGAAATACGTTGACGAAGGGAAAAGATTATCCGGCTGAGCTGGTATCGCAAAACTCGGTACTGACAGGAGGATGCTTTATGCAACATAACGCAACCAAGTATTTCGCACTTGCAAGAACAGAAGAGATGGCCGGGCATGACGCACCGGCCATTCTTTTTTACCTTGCTTCATTCTGCGCAAGTCTTAATTGCTGTGACACTCAAACTTTGTGCAGGACAACCGCCAAAATCCAAAGGCTGCAGGCCCGTATCTCTTTACCTGATGAATCCCTAATTGCCATGGTTCACTCTTACGGTCCTCTCTCGGATGAGGCGTGTCAGCTCTCTCTGCTTCAATCTCTAAGTGGAGAGTTGCCGGCTGTCCTTACCTAACGAGGAGAAAACAATGGAACTACTAAACGGAAATGAGAAATTTACTCTCGATGGAAATGATACTGGAATATCTGTCTCTGAATTTTGGAGCTGGGCTTATTCTGATCTGCTCAACAATACGCTTCGAGGGGTGCTGGCAGAATTTCTCGTAAAAAAATCATTCTCATTTTTCCCCCCCCCCCCGAGAAATTTTGAGGACTGACTGGACGCCTTATGATCTAGCTAGCCCTTCCGGGAGAAGGATTGAAGTAAAATCTGCCGCTTACCTTCAATCTTGGACCGAGGACTACTTTTCACACATTATTTTTGACATCGCACCAAAGCGAGCATGGAATCCGCAGACCGGTTATTCTCCTGAGCGGAGCCGCCATTCTGACCTGTACGTCTTTTGCCTGTATACTGCCAGAAGTCGCGAGCAATCCATAAGAAATCTTAATCTCTGGGAATTTTATGTATTGCCTACTTCTGTTCTGGATCAGCAAAAGCCTAACCAGAAAAGTATAGCTTTAAACTCTCTCCTTTCTCTGGAGCCGATAAAAACAAATTTCCAGGACCTCGGAAACATTATCGAAACCATTGCATTATGACAGGAGATGATCTATTGAAATTACCGAATGGCTATGGAAGCGTAACTAAATTATCCGGAAACCGGCGTAAGCCATATCTGGCCAGAGTAACCCTCGGCTGGGTCATAAATAAAGAAACCGGAAAAGCAGTACAGAACAGAGTTCCTATCGGGACCTTTAAGACTAAAAAAGATGCTCTGCAGGCATTAGCTGAATACGGAGCTAACCCCTACGACATTCAGAACAATAACATGACCTTGGCCGAGCTTTACGAGAGATGGACAGCAGCTTACTTTCCTACCCTAGAAAGTGATTCTTCTTCCAGGACAATAATCGCTGCCTGGAGATATTGTCACGCTATACAGGGGATGCGTGTAAAGGATCTGCGTGCCCGCCACATAAAAGGAATCATGGAAGACGGATATGTAATTCAAAACCGTGGCAAAGATGCCGGAGCTAAGGTGCCTGCATCTCCTGGAACGAAATCCAGAATAAAATCCATGTTTAACCTCATGCTGGACTATGCTATGGAATATGATCTTGTCTCGAAAAACTATGCTCGTACCTTCGAACTTTCAAATGACATTATCAAAGAAAAAGAGAACGCAAAGCGTGGCCATATTAACTTCAATGATTCTGAGATGGAAGCCCTTTGGAGTGCTGCTGACAATATTAAATTCGCCGACTGGTTGCTTATACAATGCTATATGGGATGGCGTCCCCAAGAAATGGGACTCTTGGAATTAAAAGACGTTGACTTTGGAAAGTGGTGTATTACCGGCGGTATGAAGACTGAGGCCGGCAGGCACCGTACCGTCCCGATCCACACTCGTATTCGGGACTTGGTAAGAAGAAATTATGACGAAGCAGTTTCTCTTGGAAGCGACCGCCTCTTTAATGATCCGGAGGCTACCAAGGGCGGTATGAAAATCACCTATGATAAATACGCTGGACGTTTTAACAAGGTCGTTGCCGCACTGCACCTTCGTTCCGAACATCGACCGCATGATCCCCGAACAACATTCATTACGATGGCGAAAAAGGCGGGCGTGGATGAATATGTTGTGAAGCGTCTTGCCGGTCACAAGATCACAGACGTAACCGAGGCGGTCTATACGATCCGTGATATTGAGTGGCTCAGAGATGAGATAGAAAAAATGCCGTAACCCTTGTGGTTGCGGCTTTTCTTTTCCTATGATCGGTTCTTCTTTTTGTTTCCTTCGCTCTGTTACCTGCTTGTTACCTACCTGTTGCCTATCTTGCCATTTTCAAGGCTTCTCACACTGTCTTAAATTACATCTTCTTTTTTACAATCAAAATTAAGAAAAGTACCGCAGCCCTTGGAACTACGGTACTTTCAAGGTTTGTTGACTCTTTAATTAAAAAGGTTTGATTAGAACTTTCCTGCCTCTGCAGCTTCCTCAACAGAAACAGCTACAGCAACTGTCATACCAACCATCGGGTTGTTTCCAGCGCCGATAAGACCCATCATCTCTACGTGAGCCGGTACGGAAGAAGATCCTGCGAACTGAGCGTCAGAATGCATACGTCCAAGTGTATCAGTCATACCGTAGGAAGCAGGACCTGCTGCCATGTTGTCCGGATGAAGTGTACGTCCTGTACCACCGCCGGAAGCAACGGAGAAGTATTTTTTGCCTTTCTCGTTGCACTCTTTTTTGTATGTTCCTGCTACCGGATGCTGGAAACGAGTCGGGTTTGTGGAGTTTCCTGTGATGGAAACGTCAACGCCCTCTTTCCACATGATCGCAACACCTTCCGGAACGCTGTTAGCGCCGTAGCAGTTAACCTTTGCACGAAGTCCCTCAGAATAGGATTTACGGAATACTTCCTTAACCTCGTTCTTATATGGATCATACTCTGTCTCTACATATGTAAAGCCGTTGATACGGGAGATGATCTGAGCAGCATCTTTTCCAAGACCATTCAGGATAACACGAAGAGGTTTTTTACGAACCTTGTTTGCTTTCTCAGCGATACCGATCGCACCCTCAGCTGCTGCAAAAGACTCATGTCCTGCAAGGAAACAGAAGCAGTCTGTCTCTTCCTCAAGGAGCATCTTTCCAAGGTTTCCATGTCCAAGACCTACTTTACGTGTGTCTGCAACGGATCCCGGGATACAGAAAGCCTGAAGGCCTTCTCCGATAGCTGCTGCTGCATCAGCGGCTCTTCTGCAGCCTTTTTTGATCGCGATAGCTGCACCTACTGTGTAAGCCCAGCAAGCGTTCTCGAAGCAGATCGGCTGAATGCCTTTGATCTGATCGTAAACGTTCAGTCCTGCGTCTTTAGTGATTTTCTCAGCTTCTTCGATAGAAGCGATTCCATAGCTGTTTAAAACAGAATTGATCTTGTCAATTCGTCTCTCATATGATTCAAATAAAGCCATTTCCTGTAACCTCCTGATATTTTCACCTTACGAAGTGTAATTACTCTTTTCTTGGGTCGATGATCTTAACAGCATCTGCAACACGGCCGTACTGACCTTTTGCTTTCTCCCATGCTGTGTTCGGGTCATCACCTTTCTTAATGAAGTCAGTCATTTTTCCAAGGCTTACGAACTGATATCCGATGATCTCATCGTTCTCATCAAGAGCGATACCTGTAACATAACCCTCAGCCATCTCAAGGTAACGAGGTCCTTTTTTCAGAGTTCCATACATTGTACCAACCTGAGAACGAAGTCCTTTTCCAAGGTCCTCAAGACCAGCGCCTACTGCAAGTCCGTCCTCGGAGAATGCAGACTGGGAACGTCCGTAAACGATCTGAAGGAAAAGCTCTCTCATAGCTGTATTGATTGCATCACATACAAGGTCTGTGTTCAGCGCCTCCATAACGGTAAGTCCTGGAAGGATCTCAGAAGCCATAGCTGCAGAATGAGTCATTCCTGAACATCCGATTGTCTCAACAAGTGCCTCCTGGATGATTCCCTCTTTAACGTTAAGGGAAAGCTTGCAAGCACCCTGCTGCGGAGCACACCAGCCAACACCGTGTGTAAATCCGGAGATATCCTTTACTTCTTTTGCCTGAACCCATTTTGCTTCTTCCGGGATCGGAGCGGCACCATGATGTACGCCCTGTGCCACTGGACACATTTCTTCTACTTCGCGTGAATAAATCATTTTAAAACTCCTTTCAAGTATAGATTGACCGATGTTATTGAGAAAAAAAGTTCGATAACACCCTATCGCTATTTTCTCACAAAACCTTTGTTTCGTCCAGTCATATTTAATAAAATTTTGCCATAAAACGCATAATATTGGTAGTTATTCCGGCAGTATTGCATGCCTAACTGTCAAATATTTCTGGCAACTGCTGTATGTATGTGATAATATATTAGCAAGTTTAACCCTGGAGGTATATTTTTCATGAATGCATCTGTGGATTCTGTTTTTCCAGAAAAATACCGCATTCTCAGCGGAAGCGCTCTGAAGATGATCGCGGTCATCACCATGCTGATCGATCATATCGGAGCTGTGCTGCTCAGTATGTATCAGCCTGCACAGAAAATCCTGTTTACACTTTTCGGCAGAGAATATACTGTATATCTTATTTTCCGCGATATCGGAAGAGCTGCTTTTCCCATCTTCTGTTTTCTCCTGCTGGAAGGCTTCCGTCATACACGGAGCCGGTTCCTCTATGGAAGAAATCTCCTTCTTTTTGCGCTGCTCTCAGAAATTCCGTGGAATCTGATGTTTACAAATACGCTGCGTTACGAAAGACAAAATGTGTTTTTCACGCTTTTCCTCGGATATCTGGCCTTTTGTGCCATCGAATATTTCCAGACCAGACCTTCGATGCAGCTTCTCTGCATCCTGGGACTGCTTGTCATTTCCATTTTTCTGAAAGCAGACTATGGATGGCGGGGGTATATCTTCCTGCTGATCATGTACTATATGCGAAACGATAAGCCAGGCCAGGCAATCCTCGGAAGCTGCTGGCTTTACTATGAATGGAGAGCCTCCTTTGCCTTTCTGTCCATTAACCTGTACAATGGAAAAAGAGGCTTCATCCGCGGAAAATCAGCAAAATATTTCTTTTACTGGTTTTACCCAGTCCATATTATGGGACTGGTCATACTTCGACAGCTTTTGTTTTTATCTTAATCCCGCCCGCTCCCGGTCGTTTCATCCTTCCACGACCAATACTGTTGCATCCATCACCCCATCAAAAAAAAGCTGCACTTTCTCAAAAGTGCAGCCTAAATGCGTGTCCAGAAGAATCTGTTTCTTATTTTTTCTTTACGATCTCTTTTGCATTTTTATAAATGGAATCCGCCGGAACACATCCACGTACCGGTGACAGCGGGTAAATATTGGAATTCCGTCCGATCACAGTACCGGGATTCAGCACAGAACCGCATCCGACTTCAACATGATCTCCGAGCATCGCTCCGAATTTCTTAAGACCGGTTTCGATCTTTTCATCCCCGTCTTTTACGACAACCAGCTTCTTGTCTGATTTTACGTTGGAACAGATCGATCCGGCACCCATGTGGGACTTATATCCCAGCACAGCATCTCCAACATAATTATAATGAGGAACCTGAACCTTGTTAAACAGCACTGCATTCTTAAGCTCTGTGGAATTTCCCACAACTGCGCCCTCACCAACGATAGCCTTGCCGCGGATAAATGCACAGTGGCGCACCTCGGCGTCTCTGCCAATGATAGCCGGTCCGGTGATACTTGCAGTCGGCGCAACTGTAGCGGATCTTGCGATCCATACATTTTCGCCCTTCTCCTCATATTCAGAAGGATCCAGTGTTTTTCCCAGCTTGATAATGAAATCTCCGATCTCCGGAAGAACCTCCCACGGATAGGTTTTTCCCTCAAAAAGCTCTGCTGCAATGGTCTCATTCAGATCCAGCATATTGCTGATAGTAAAATCTTTCATCATGATGATCTCTTTCCTCCCTGTCTGGAAGCTCGCTCCGGCTTCCTGTAGTTTACAGCGGCCGCATCAAAAAACTGCCGCAGGTTATACTGATAATTGCTTGCCTCCACCTGCCGGGTACGTACCCGCACAAAATGCTCCAGTTTGTCCATATATTCCTGTTCCGTGATGCTGCCCTCTGCCACATAGGTGAGCCCCTTTTCCCAGCTTGCCGTAAGCTCCGGGTTCAGAAGCTGCCGGATAGAACAATTTACCACATCAAAGATCATTTCCCCAAGAAGCGTTGGAGTGATCACCTGGGTCTTTTTGTTCAGTGCCAGATATTTGATGTTAAAAAGCTTCTTCAGGATCTCGGCACGGGTAGCACTGGTGCCGATCCCGCTTCCCTTGATCTGGGCTCGAAGCTCCTCATCCTCGATCAGCTGTCCTGCATTTTCCATGGCAAGGATCATGGAACCGGAATTGTATCGTTTGGGCGGTGAAGTCTCACCCTCCTTGATACTCAAACCGTTCACAGGAAGTATATCACCCTTTTTCAGCTTCTGCAACGCCTCCAGGAGCACAGTATCACAGGAAACCTCGTCTTCCTCTCCATTTCCGTTTTTCTCACTGTCTGAAGCCCTTTTCCGCGAAAAAGAATTCGTGACGATCTTCAGATAGCCTTCTTCTTTGAGAACCTTAAAGGATGAAAAGAATGCCTCGCCGTCCAGCTTCGTCACAAGACTCACCTTCTGATAAACGGCCGGCGGATAAAAAATACACAAAAATCTCCGTACAATGGTCTCGTACACACGCTGTGCAGTAAGAGACACACTTCCCAGCGCGTTCAGTCCCTGACCGGTAGGAATGATCGCGTAATGGTCTGTGATCTGCTTGTCATTCACATATCTGGTCTTTGCAATGCTTTTCCAGGATTCCATCCCCAAAACCTCTGCCGCCGCAGCACCGGCCTGCTGATAATTTCGAAGACCGGAAATATTCTTGTATATCTCCTTGGCCACTGCCGTGGAAAGAACTCTGGCATCCGTTCTCGGATAAGTCACCAACTTCTTCTCATAAAGCTCCTGTACGATCCGGAGTGTCTCGTCCGGACTGATCTTAAACAGCTTTGAGCACACATTCTGAAGCTCCGCCAGGTTAAAAAGAAGCGGCGGATTTTTGTTTTCTTTTTTTCGTTCCACCTTTTCCACAATACAGGAAAGGGGCTGGTTCACCATCAGCTGATCGATCAGCATCTGTGCATGCTCTTTTTTCCTGAAGCCGTTTTCTTTATAAAGATACGGGGACTGGAAATACCGGCTGCCTTCCACAGCTCTCCATTCACCGTCAAAATTTTCGCCTGCAAGTCCAATGCTGCCAAGGACACGGTAAAACGGTGTCTTCACAAAGACACGGATCTCCCGTTCTCTCCGCACCACCATGCCAAGAACACAGGTCATCACACGCCCAACTGCAATGGCCTGATATTTGGAATGGAGATAATTGGTGACACTGCTTCCGTAGCGCAAGGTCAGAACTCTGGAAAAATTGATTCCCATAAGATAATCTTCCTTTGCGCGGAGATACGCAGATGCTGCCAGATTATCATACTCCGAGATATCCTTCGCTTCACGGATCCCTCTTAAGATCTCTTCCTCTGTCTGGGAATCGATCCACACACGTTTCTGGACTTTCCCCTTTACTCCTGCCATCTGGGCTACCAGACGGTAGATATATTCACCCTCACGTCCGGAGTCGGTACACACATAAATGGTATCCACATCCGGCCGGTTCAGCAGTCCTTTTACGATCTCGAACTGCTTTTTGACCCCGGGGATCACTTCATATTTAAATTCGCGCGGCAAAAAAGGCAGGGTATCAAAACTCCACCTTTTAAACTTGATATCATATTTTTCGGGATAGCTCATGGTAACCAGGTGTCCTACACACCAGGTTACCACAGAATCATCAGATTCCAGATATCCGTCTTTTCTCTGACCGTTGATCTTCAAAGCCTTCGCAAATTCCTGTGCCACGCTGGGCTTCTCCGCTATGTATAAAGCCTTTGCCATACTATTTATCTGCACTCATCTTTCTAAGCGGCCATGCCAGAAGCACAGCTCCGCCAACTATATTTCCCAGTGTTACGATCACCATGCTTTTAAGCATAGCGCCGACAGACAATCCTGGCACCATACAGAATGCAACTGTAAAAATACCCATATTTGCAATACAATGCTCAAATCCGCTGACAACGAAACCTGAAATACAGATCACGATCATCAGGAACTTGCCTGACTCACTCTTCAGCTTAATGCCGCAGAGAACAGCAAGACAGACGAAGAAATTACAAAGTACCGCACGGAAAAACATCTGACCTGCCGGAATACTCAGTTTTCCGTTTATAAATCCGGCAAAATAATCTGCTGTACCGGACGCTCCGGCACCTACAAAGATCAGTGCCAGGATCAGGCAGCCCACAAAATTGCCGATGTAACTGATTCCCCAGACCTTTCCAACATCTTTCCATGATACGCTCTTGTCATACGCACCAAAAGCCATTACCAGATTGTTACCGGTAAACAGCTCTCCTCCTACCATTACGATCAGCAGGACCGCAATGGAGAACACGATGGCTCCAAGGAATTTCCCCCATTCCGGGAATGTCTTGGAAAATACATTTCCAACAACGTTACTGTAGATCATCGCCACATCAATAAAAAATCCGGCCATGATTGCCCGCATAAAGTATTTTCCGAAATTGCTGTTCAGTAAGTTTATCTTACCCTTCGCAGCGGTTGACAGTTTCTCTACATCCTCCCTGTTCATAAATAGCACCTCCACATATTTTTAGCAAGCGTGGCACTTTGTTACTGCTTCTTTGTTCACAGTAACACGCTTTCCGGAAATCTGCTTGTTATATTGTAACACTTTACCAATTATTCCACAATGAAAATGCGAAAATTTTCAAAAATTTCCGTTTTGTTACATACAACAAACAATATCCGTTTTATACCAGAACACGATAGATGCCATCCCAGGCCAGTTCCTTTTTTTTCAGGAAATTTTCTGTTTCCTCCTCTGATTGCTCCACGCATTTCCATGCCAGTCCGCACTGGGCACTGATCTCTGAAGGGATCGGGATCAGCCTTCCCGGAAATTCAGATTCCTTGGCCGTTCTTTCCATTTTCATGGCAGCCGTGGTTGTGGAAAATGTCACAACTGTAGTAATTACTTTTCTGCGCATATCTCCTTTGTTCCTTCCACATACGCAAAAACAGGACACCGGAAAAACCGATATCCCGTTTCTGATGATTTTCTTTATTTCATGTAAAGGATCCAGTTCTTATTTAGCCTGGATATATCCTTTCGCTTTCAGAGTTTCTGCACAGAGAACTGCTCCGCCTGCGGCACCTCTTACTGTGTTATGGGAAAGTCCGATGAACTTGTAATCATAAACAGTATCCTCACGAAGACGTCCTACAGATACTCCCATTCCATTCTCATAGTTTACATCCATCTGTACCTGCGGACGGTTGTCCTCCTCAAGATACTGGATGAACTGCTTCGGAGCGCTTGGAAGCTCAAGCTCCTGCGGAAGTCCCTTAAACTCAACCAGCTTCTGGATCAGCTGCTCTTTGGTAGGTTTCTTGCGGAATTTAACGAATACAGCTGCTGTATGTCCGTTGAGGACCGGAACACGTACACACTGGCATGTGATGACAGGTGTGGTAGCTGGAACGATCACGCCGTCCTCGATCTTGCCCCAGAGTCTTAACGGCTCCTTCTCACTCTTCTCTTCCTCACCACCGATGTACGGAATGATGTTGTGCTCCATCTCCGGCCAGTCCTTGAAGGTTTTTCCTGCTCCGGAAATAGCCTGGTATGTAGTGGCAACTACTTCATACGGCTCGAACTCTTTCCATGCGGTAAGTACCGGAGCGTAACTCTGGATAGAGCAGTTCGGTTTAACAGCTACAAAGCCGCGTTTTGTTCCGAGACGTTTCTTCTGGAATTCGATAACCTCGAAGTGCTCCGGATTGATTTCCGGAACTACCATCGGAACGTCCGGTGTCCAGCGGTGTGCGCTGTTGTTGGACACAACCGGTGTCTCTGTCTTTGCATATTCTTCCTCGATCGCCTTGATCTCATCCTTAGTCATATCAACTGCGGAAAATACAAAGTCAACCGTAGCTGCAACCTTCTCAACCTCGTGGATATCCATAACAACCAGCTTCTTTACTGCCTCCGGCATCGGAGTATCCATTTTCCATCTGCCGCCTACAGCCTCCTCGTAGGTCTTGCCTGCGCTTCTCGGGCTTGCCGCTACAGTAACCACCTCAAACCACGGGTGATTCTCCAGAAGAGAAATGAATCTCTGACCAACCATTCCAGTTGCACCTAAAATACCGACTTTAAGCTTTTCACTCATAATAAAACTCTCCTCATCTTGTGTCCCTCCATGGCACACATTTGTCTTTTCTGTAAATACTATACCAATTTTTCCTAAAATGCAAGCATTATCTTAATTTTTTTCAAGATACTCTTTATTCTGAGCAATCACCTGCTCCATCACGTCCGGTCCCGGCGCTCCCAGAGTCACACGTTTTTCCACGCAGGTCTTCATACTGATGGCTTCATAGATGTCCTCCTCAAACACAGGACTGATCTCTTTGTACTCGGAAAGCGGAAGCTCATCCAGAGAGATTCCCTTATCCAGACAGAGAAGGACCAGTCTTCCGACGATGCCATGAGCATCACGGAACGGTACACCGTGGTTAACCAGATAATCTGCTGCGTCTGTGGCGTTTGTAAAGCCTCTCTTTGCACTTGCCTCCATGTTGGCTTTGTTGAACTGCATAGTGGAAACCATGCCGGTAAACAGGGCGATACAGCCCTTTACGGTGTCAATGGCATCAAAGGTCAGCTCCTTGTCTTCCTGCATATCTTTGTTGTATGCAAGCGGGATTCCCTTCATGGTTGTGAGAATAGATGTCAGCGCTCCGTAAACACGGCCTGTTTTTCCACGGACAAGCTCTGCGATATCCGGATTCTTCTTCTGCGGCATGATACTGCTGCCTGTGCTGTATGCGTCATCGATCTCAACGAAACGGTACTCATTGGAATTCCACAGAATGATCTCCTCGGAAAAACGGCTCAGATGCATCATGATCGTAGAAAATGCACTGAGAAGCTCGATGACATAATCTCTGTCAGATACGGAATCCATACTGTTTCTGGTTGGTGCATCAAAGCCGAGAAGCTCTGCAGTATAGGCACGATCCAGCGGATAAGTGGTTCCTGCCAGTGCTCCCGCTCCAAGCGGACAGGTATTCATTCTCTTACGGATATCAAAAAGTCTGTCACGGTCTCTGCGGAACATCTCAAAATATGCGCCTACATGGTGTGCCAGAGTTACCGGCTGTGCCTTCTGAAGGTGGGTAAATCCCGGCATGTAGGTGTGAACATTCTCTTCCATGATCTTCTGCAGGGCAAGAAGAAGGTCCTTCAGCTCCTTATCTGTCTCATCGATCTCGTCGCGGACATAAAGCTTCATATCCAGAGCTACCTGGTCATTACGGCTTCTTCCTGTGTGAAGCTTCTTTCCGGCATCTCCGATACGGTCGATCAGGTTTGCCTCCACGAAGCTGTGGATATCCTCATACTCCGCTGTGATCTCCAGCTTGCCTGCTTCCACGTCTGCAAGGATACCGTCCAGTCCTTCTGTGATCTGCTCCTTTTCTTCCTCTGTCAGGATCCCCTGTTTTGCAAGCATGGCAACATGTGCCTTGCTTCCACGGATATCCTGTCTGTAAAATTTTTGATCAAAGGAAATGGATGCGTTAAAATTGTAAACCAGCTTGTCCGTTTCTTTTGTAAAACGGCCTCCCCATAACTGTGCCATATTGATTCTTCCTCACTTTTCTTTTTTGCGGCAGAACTGTCTTCTCCGGACATACACGAGCTCCGTCTCCCGGACGTCTGCACTTTTCTGTGTTAGTGTAACATATTTTTATAAAAATGCAAAGTTTTTCATAATTATACGTTTGCTGTCTTCAGCCGTTGTTACTGTTCACTCGGTTCTCAGTAACCAGCCGTTCTCTGTCCATGGCTTCTTTCTTTGAAAATACACAGCCGCAGTAATTCTGCCGGTACAAAGCATGCTCATGAGACAGTTCAATAGAACGCTTGTAGCCATTCTTTTTCTTAAAATCTGAAGTCAGATGTGGCACTTTATAGATTTCTGCCAGCTCCTCGCCAATCTCATTGATCTTCTGTGCATTTTTCAGCGGACTGATACTTAATGTTGTGGTGAAATAATCATATCCTCCCTCCTTCGCCAGCTTTGCCGCCTCTTCCATCCGCAGGCGGTAACACCGAAAGCACCGTTCTCCTCCTTCCGGAACGTTCTCCAGGCCTTTGGCCATCTCGTAAAACTCCTCCGGGTCATACCGTCCCTCCACCAGCGTTACCGGATGGACAAACTCCATCTCCCCGATCAGGCGGCGGATCTCAGCCACGCGGTGTGAATATTCCTCCACCGGTGCAATATTGGGATTATAAAAAAATATCGTGATTTCAAAATACTGCGACAGATATTCCATCACATAGCTGCTGCATGGCGCACAGCAGGCATGCAGAAAAAGTCTGGGGGTTTTCCCTTCTTTCTGGTTTCTTTCAATCAGTTTATCCAGTTCTTTCTGGTAGTTTCTCTTGTTCAATGTTTGTAATTCCTTTCTCTATGACTGTTTTCAGGCAGACATCAAAGTATGCATCTCTGCCATTGGCCTTCTCATGTTTCAGACATATGATAATATTATACCATTATCTACGAAAAGGAGGCAACATCCATGAATCCTGTCCTGAAAGTGCGGGACGTGTGTCTCTCCTATCACACATTATCCGGTGAGACACCCGCCCTTTCTCATATATCCTTTGACCTGATGCCCGGTGAATTCCTGTCCATTGTAGGACCTTCCGGATGCGGAAAATCCACTCTTCTGAATCTCATTGCCGGCCTGCTCACTCCGGAGCACGGTTCCATTACTCTGGGAGGCCGGCCGGTATCCTCCGGCAGTACCACTGTAGGATATATGCTCCAGAAGGATCATCTTCTGGAATGGCGGAGCATCTACAAAAACATCCTTCTCGGCCTGGAGATCCGGAAAGAACTCACACCTGAAAAGCTGGCACATGCAGAAGCCCTTCTTCAGACCTACGGTCTGGACCGTTTCCGTGATGCCCGCCCTTCCCAGCTTTCCGGCGGTATGCGCCAACGTGCCGCTCTGATCCGGACCCTTGTGCTGGAACCGGAGCTCCTTCTTCTGGATGAACCTTTTTCTGCACTGGATTACCAGACCCGCTTAAATGTCAGTGATGATATCGGAAAAATCCTCAAAAGCTCCGGCAAGCCTGCGATCCTGGTCACTCACGATATCTCAGAGGCCATCAGCATGGCCGACCGGGTACTGATCCTTTCTGCACGTCCTGCTACTGTACGAAAGATCATTGATATCGATCTGGATATCAGCGACCGCACTCCCCTCTCCTCCAGAAATGCTCCGGATTTTAAGAAATATTTTAACATCATATGGAAGGAGCTCAATGAAAATGCCTGAAATTTCCAGACAGCAGAAACAATATCTTGCACGGCAAAAAAAAGAAAAAAACATTATCCTGGCTGCACGGACACTTCTTTTTGTTCTGTTTATGGGACTTTGGGAAATATCCTCTGATCTTGGATGGATCGATTCCTTTATCTTCAGTAGTCCTTCCCTGATCGCAGAGACCTTTCTTTCCATGTGCAGGGATCAGTCCCTGTTTGCACATATTGCCGTGACACTGGCAGAAACTCTTGTCAGTTTCTTTTTTGTTGTGATCCTGGGTGTAGGAACCGCAGTACTTCTCTGGTGCTCCCGACGGATTGCACGGATCCTGGAGCCATGTCTGGTGGTACTGAACAGTCTCCCGAAATCTGCTCTGGCCCCTCTTCTGATCGTATGGCTTGGTGCCAACGAACGTACCATTGTGGTCGCCGGCATGTCTGTAGCCATCTTCGGCTCCGTTATCAATCTGTACTCCGGCTTCTGCCAGGCAGATCCGGAAAAGCTGAAGCTGATCGAAACTCTGGGGGGACACAAAAAGGAAAAGCTTCTGAAGATCGTCCTGCCCTCCTCCGTTCCTCTTATCCTGAGTGTGATGAAGGTCAACATCGGGCTTTGCTTGGTAGGCGTGATCATCGGAGAATTTATCGGTGCACGAAAAGGCCTGGGATACCTGATTATTTACGGAAGCCAGACATTCAGACTTACATGGGTCCTGATGTCCATTGTGATCCTCTGCATCATTGCCATGCTGCTGTATTTTGCACTTTATCTTATTGAAAAACAGGTCCGGAAGCATTAGCTGTAAAAAGGGCGTGTAAAAATGATCTCTCATTTTTTACACGCCTCTTTTGCTCTTATAACCTTTGTTTCAAAGTTTTCCCACGGCAAAGGCCGTGCATAATAAAAGCCCTGGATCTCATCGCAGCTCAGGCTTCGCAGGATCTCCACCTGTTTTTCTTTCTCCACGCCCTCGGCAAGAACCTTCATTCCCAGGCTGTGTGCCAGCGAAATGGTATGACGGATTACCTGCTGCCCACGAAAATTCTCTATGTAATCGATCAGACTTTTATCCAGCTTCAGAGTATCGAATGGCAGCTGGTTCAGGCTTGTCATAGATGAATAGCCGGAGCCAAAATCATCCATATGCAGCTCGAATCCTGCATCCACCATCTTCTCTATGAGCTTACTGATCCGATCATTATACAACGCAGCAGTTTCTGTCAATTCAATGGGAACAGAAGAAAACGGAATGCCATTTTCTTCCACGATCTTCACATAACGACAGATCATATTATCGTAATGGATACTGGCACGTGACAGATTCACCGAAATCGGAAGTATCTTTTTCCCTGATCTTATACGTTCCCCCTGGATGCTGCATACCTTTCGGAAAACATATTCATCAAGGCGTACGATCAGACCATCCTTCTCAAAAAGAGGGATAAATTCTCCCGGCGAAACCATAGTTCCTTCCGCTCTCTTCCAGCGCACCAGTGCCTCCGCCCCAACGATCTCTTCTGTCTCCACACTGTATTTCGGCTGCAGGTAGACTACGAATTCTTCATTGCGTATAGCCTCCACGAAAGCATTCTCCATCTGTCCGTTACGGATATGCCTCTGTCTCATCTCATCATCATAAAAAGCGATCTGGTGCTCATAGTCATCCCGGATACTCTTCATGGCCAGAAAAGCCCTGTCACAGATCAGGGTAAAAGGCAGTGTCTTATCCACATTCTCATAGACCCCATAGTTGACCACCAGATTAGGAATCGGTGCTCCACTCTCGACCCTGTGGATAAATTTCTCCATATCTGCCCTACGGATCTCTTTCTTTCCATATATGATGGCTACAAACTGGTCTCCTCCATATCTGCCCACCGTCCCGTAGCGAACCTGATTTCTATACGTATCTCCCAGATAAGTAAGAACCTGATCACCGATCTTCTCTCCATAGGTTCCATTGATCCATTTAAAGTTCTTTATATCTGCCACCACCACATGAAAATCCTGATTCGTATTAAAGCGCATCAGCGTCTTTGCATGATGGAAAAAGGCCTGTCTGATATAAAGCCCTGTAAGATCATCATATTCCAGAGCTGAGAGTACCATCACGGACTCTCTCAGCTTGATCACATTGTTGATCTTACTTTTTAATATACGGACATTATACGGTTTCCGTACAAAATCCACTGCTCCCAGTTCCAGACATCGCACCTCATCCTCCAACCGGTTACTTCCGGTTATGATGATCACAGGCACAGAGGTCAGCATCACATCATCACGGATCAGCTCCAGAAACTGAAATTCATCACATACCGGCACACTCATATCAAGAAGAATTGCAGAAAGGGTTTTGTAATTCTCAGACAGACGCTTCATCCCCTCTGCTTCATTCATCGCAGTGATAACCTCAAAACTGCCCTCCAGATGTTCTGTAAGCGCTTTCCGATCCGTCTCGTCATTCACTACAATAAGAAGTTTTCTTCCGGATGCTGTTCCTCCTGGTTCCAGTATTGCCTCCATCTCACTGTACCGTACATCCATATCCTCATTGGCAAAAGCAAACACCACGGTCTGAAAATCCTCAGCCGTTCCTACCCTGGCACATTTCACATAGAAATATTCAATCCTCCCGTTGCTTCGGCGTACACGATAATGTACCATCAACTGGGGAATCCTTGTAAGACGTTGGCATATCTTCTCAAAATCCATCATCTGATGCATCCGGATCCTGTCCTCTGCCGCAACACTGCTCTCAATATAAATATCCATGATCTTCTCATAGGATTCATCCCTGCGAAGTCCCTCCTCCCCATAAGCTCCACTCTGCCCCTGGAAGCGGCATACCTGGACCTTATGAGTCTCTCTGTCAACAGAGTAGATATTGATAAAATTTTTTCCGAGAACATTAATGATCCCCATAAGAAGCGGATTCTCCATCATTCCGCTGCTGATCTCATCATTCGTCTTTGTATCCGAAAAAACAAGGGCATGTCCTGTCCCGCCGGATTCCAGCGGAATCTCCACAGCATCAACCGAACGCAGGATATTCCGTCCCGGTTCCAGATAATTCTTCGGACCTTTGATCCCGTTAACGACCGGACAGATCTCACAGGGAGTTTCTCTGTTTCTCAGACAGTGATAGCATTTCTCGCCCCTCTTCAGCTGCGGATAGATCTCACGTGCTGCCAGGTTATAGCTGATAATCTTATAATCCTCATCTATGACATACATTCCCGATGCATTTTTCCCCACGAGCATCACCTCCGGATTCGTAAATTTCTCATAGATCCTTCGTGACAGTTACTGTCTCAAAATCCTTAAATATTCCTTCATTATATACGATTTTTCTGATAACTGCAATTATCTTTCGTATTATTTATTTTTCATATTGGTTTTATTATATTTCGGTTATCAGCGCATCTGAAAAGATTTCCCCCTGAGCGGAACCCCGGCAAGCTCCGCAAGCCTTTTGATCCCGGAATCTGCTATGGATACCGCACTCTCCACATGATTGAAATCTGTGGCACTGTAATCAAACAGGATATTTCCCTGTGCTTCAAACTCCTCGTCCCGTTCCCAGAAAAAGAATCTCATAGGCATACAGTCAAAGGCCCTGATCTCATATCCCACATCACCCTGGGGCAGTTCCCTGCCGTCAAGCTTCTGAAACGCCTCCCTCAATTCCTTTTCATGGCCGGAAAATGTAGCACTGAACACATCCGTCTCTCCGATCTGATACGCCGGCGCAAATGGTCTTGCATTCCTGAGATCTGCAAAAGGGACCCACTTATCCATAATAAAAGCCCCCTCTTTCGCATACCCCAGAAGCGTATAAATATTCAGCATCTCCGTAGTATCCGGTTCTCTCTGTCCATCCAGGCTCCGGATACTGCCGTCTTCCAGACTCACCCCATATCTTCTTCCGAAATGAATGATCGTGAGAAACCCGTTTTCTTCCTTCAGTTCCGGCACCCGTTTATGCAGATCTGCCTGATCCATCTTCAAAAAGCGTTGTGCCCACTCTTCACATAGTTTTACATAGTTGGAAATTCTTTCTTCTTTCATCCTGTCTTCTCCCTGTCTGATATCGATATCCTTTCTCCGCTGTATTCCGGACTTTTTTTACAGAATACACTGCTTTCACATTTTCCGCAAGAATCTTCGCCGATGTATCCGAAATCCGGCTATTTTCAGTGTTACTGTTTTTTCAGCATCCCGGAATCTTCTTAAGCGTTTCTTTTTTTCGACAGATCATCCATCAATTTTCCCAAATCCGTCTAATTTCCCAATATAAAAATAACGTTTTTTTGCACAAAAAACTGGATTTTCTTTTTTAAAAGGTGTATAATATTAACAAAGTTTATTGTTTTTATGGTTAAAGACACCTGGCAGTAAACAAGAAATGAAAGTGAGGATTCGCCATGAAACAAAACAGTATGTTAGCAATGATCCTGGCCGGTGGAAGAGGAAGTCGTCTTCACGAATTGACGAATAAAGTTGCCAAGCCAGCCGTTGGTTATGGCGGTAAATACCGTATCGTGGATTTTCCGCTCAGTAACTGTGCCAACAGTGGCATTGATGTCGTAGGTGTACTGACACAGTATGAATCAGTTTTACTGAACAGCTATGTAGCAGCCGGTGGCCGCTGGGGCCTTGATGCCAAGGACAGCGGAGTTTATGTACTTCCTCCACGTGAGAAGGCTGATGCCGGTCTGGATGTATACCGTGGAACAGCTGATGCGATCTCTCAGAATATTGATTTCATCGACTCACAGAACCCAGAATACCTTCTGATCCTTTCCGGTGACCACATCTATAAGATGAATTATGCAAAGATGCTTGATGATCATATCCAGCATAAGGCAGATGCGACTATTGCAGTTATCGAGGTTCCCATGAAGGAAGCCAGCCGTTTCGGTATCATGAACACCGGTGAAGATGACCGCATCGTGGAATTTGAGGAGAAACCGGAACACCCAAAGAGCAATCTTGCCTCCATGGGTATCTACATATTCAACTGGAAGCTTCTGCGCAAGCTCCTGCTGGCAGATATCAAAAATCCGGATTCCAATCACGATTTCGGTAAAGACATCATCCCTACACTCCTTGCACAGGACAAGGCACTCTACGCCTACAAGTTCAAAGGCTACTGGAAGGATGTCGGAACCATCGATTCCCTCTGGGAAGCAAACATGGATCTTCTCAGTCCAAACAGTGAACTTGATCTTAACGATCCTACCTGGAAGATCTACACTGAGGATGCTACATCTCTTCCACAGTATATCTGTGATACAGCTGTGATCAACAATGCTTTCATCACTCAGGGCTGTGTTGTGGAGGGTGAGATCACCAACTCCGTACTTTTCACAGGCGTCAAAGTCGGTCCTGGTGCCAAGATCATCGACAGTGTCCTGATGCCGGGTGTTGTTGTTGAGGCAGGTGCCGTTGTCCAGCGTGCTCTCGTTGCAGGCGGAGTCGTGATCGGTGCCAATGCTTGTGTCGGTTCCAAAGACAGTGAGCACATCGAACTTGTATCAAAACGTGTAAAGGGGGCTGAGTAATATGTTTAAAGCATTTGGAATCGTGAATTCCTCAGAAAGAAATATCCATGTGGAGGGGCTTCAGGACTACCGTGCGATCGGCGCCTTTTCATTTCTCGGAAGATATCGTGTCATCGACTTCCCGATCTCAAATATGACCAACAGCGGGATCGAGTACATTCAGGTCTATGTAAAGAACAAACCCCGTTCTCTTGTGGAACATCTCGGAACCGGACGTCACTACAACATCAATTCCAAGAGTGGTAATCTCCAGATCCTCTTTTCAGAGCATTCCGGAGTCAACGATATATATAACACCGATATCGACAACTACTACTCCAATCTGGAGTGCATCGAAGCAGTTCATTATCCGTATGTTGTTATCGCCCCGAATTACATGATCTACACTACCGACTACTCCAAGCTGATCGATGCCCATATCGAATCCGGTGCAGATGTGACCATGCTTTATCATTCCGTTGATAATGCCAAGGAGAACCATCTGAACTGCCACATCCTGAACCTGAACCGTCAGAAGGGTGTTCTCTCCATTGAGCACAACCACGGCAATGCGAAGAACCGCAACATTTTCATGGATACCTACGTAATGAGCAAGGAGCTTTTCATCAGCCTCATCCATAAGGCAAAAGAGATCTCCTCTCTTTATACCCTTGCAGACGTGATCAATGCCGGCTGCAGAGACGGTGAGCTGGATGTGCGTGGTGTATCTCATCGCGGATATTTTGCAACGATCACTGATTTCAAGAGCTATCACGATGCAAATATGGATCTGATCGACTACAAAACTGCAACCGATCTTTTCCATGATAACTGGCCGATCTATACACGCACCAATAACTCCTGCCCGACCCATTACTTTGACACAGCCAATGTTTCCAACTCCGTTATCTCCAACGGCTCCATGATCGAGGGAACTGTAGAGAATTCTATTGTCGGACGTGGCTGTACCATCAAAAAGGGCGCTGTTATCAAGAACTGTGTAGTTCTTGCAGACTGCACCATCGGTGAAAATGTCCATATCGAAAATCTGGTCGTAGACAAGCATGCCAAGATCACACATGCCAAGGAGATCATCTGTCCTGCAGATGAGCCCGGCTACATCAAACGTAACGATACACTGTAATATTCATATATAATAAGGCCTCCGGTTCCTGTGTTACGAACCGGAGGCCTTATTTATCTCTGTACTCAGCCAGACATATGGATTCATCATTTCAGAACAGACTGGATCCATTTCAATGCATTATCTTTATTCTTCACATTACCCGGAAGGCAGATGCACACCGGATCATATCTCAGGCCAAATTCCTGAGCAACACTACTGCTGCCGTCAAGCTCCAGATGATGATCATCCACAGCGCCCAAAGACTCAAATACCTCATCTCCAAACGTTTCCCTGAGATCTGCATACATTCCGCTGTCCTTCTCATGTTCATAGAGTTCCTTCGGCATGATCAGGACATCAACGGTAGCACTCTGGATTTCCGTCACATATGCGATCCTGGCATAATAATCGAAATCCTCTCCTGTCTCATCCGTCATCAGATTCTGTGCCACACTGACTTCTGCATATTTATCCTCTGTTCCCAGTGTCTTCAGGGCATCCTCTTCCACCTTCTCAGCGTCAAAATCCCCTGCATTCACCACTGCAATGGAAAGCACTGTCTTCATCTGTGCGTGGCGATAAATATTCACTCCCAGACAGACTCCGCCAATGGCAAGAAGCACGCACAGCATATGTATCTTATAATACATCCAGATATACTGAATCTTCTTACCTGTTCCCATTCCCTTCAGTTTCTCTCTTTCGATCCGGCGGCGTTCCTTCTTCGTCAGATCAGTTTCGTTGGGCATCTCCGGATTCAGTACACTCTCATCGTGTCCGTCACTGCCGGCCTCCGCTCTGTTTTGTAAATCCATAAAAATCTCCTTTTTCTTTCATGTCTCAGTATTTCTTACCCTGAAGCGGGATATTCCAGTCGCTTTCCCCGCATCCTCCGGGTGGGTGCTGTGACTTATCAATAAAGGATATTTTAGCATATTTTGGTACAAAATCACAGCGCATAAATATGAAAATACCATAAACTCTTCTATTTCCGGCAGATCCTCATTCCATATCCATACATTACCGCCACAGCAGTCACAAGAACACAGACCATCACCGGTCTCATCCACAGATATAAAAGATTTTTCTCAATTCCAGCTGCCACAGCCACATCCTTCAGGATATCCGCCACACAGAGATGGAACAGATAAATAAAAAATGCATATTTCTGACCGATGGCTACCGGAAGCTCGGGCACTTTCCGATTCTTTCCCATGATCGCAATGAGAAAAAGACCAACAGCCATAAATACTGAACCCAGAAACAATTCCAGTTTGCCAAAATACCGGTATTCCAGCAGACTTGCAATCCCGCCGCCAGCTACCATGCCATACAAAAGAAGCACTTTTTTTCCGGCAAACCAGGCTTCCAGCTTTTCCTGATGTCTGTGTATCAGATGTCCCAACATAAAAAACGGAAATCCGGTAAACAGATAGTTTCGAAACTGCATAACACGGAAATGCTTTTCCGGGAACAGGAAGGTCGAAAATTCCTCCATTCCGAAATGGATCAGAAGAAGCATCGGTATCAGAACATATGCCTGCTTACAAATCCGGAATCTTGCTGCCAGGGCAAAAAGAAGATAACAATAGAGCAGTGCCGGGAGAAACCACAGATGCCATTTCACCTGAGAGCTGTTATTATATAGAAGAAACTGGCGGATATGTTCCCCCGAAACCAGGGCTTCCAGCCATTCCTTCTGGCTTGCTCCGTCGATGTGGTTCTGGATCAGCTCCCACAGACAGCAGACCGGAAATGCCACAAGCATCAGCTTCAGAACATGCCGGATCTTTTTTCCGGTTCTTATAAATTCCGTATCATCGCCACGGAAACAAAAATATCCGGATACCATAAAAAACACAGGTACTGCAAATCTGGCAAGTACATTGGCTATAATTCCGGCATTTCCCGGAAAATGGACGTGAAGAAGCACAACTGCATAAGCACAGATCGCCTTTACCATATCCAGAGTACGGTTTCGCATAAAAATTACTCCTTTTTATATCGAACGCTTATCCCGAAAATATGATTCCGGGGTTCCCTTTTTTTCGAAACGATATACTAACAAACCAGCAGAATTTTGTCAATGCTGTTTTTCTCCTGTACGGTTTACTCTTATACGTTTTACTCTTGTACGGCTTCCAGATCTGAATTATAATTCTTTTATGACTTCTATGACAGGATGTTTGTTATTTCCTCAGAAAGGATTCTATTTTTTATGAAAAAAGACGGCTACTATTCTTCCGGCGAATTTGCACGCATGGCACACGTAACTCTGCGTACTGTCCGCTATTATGATAAACAGGATATCCTGAAACCCTCTCTCGTCACCGAATCCGGCGCACGCTTTTATACAGACGAGGATTTTGCAAGGCTTCAGCAGATCCTCCTTCTGAAATACCTGGGCTTTTCCCTGGATGACATCCGTGAAATGACCATCGGTGATTCCGATTATCATTTCATGCTGAATTCTCTGAATATCCAGCTTCGTCTGGTCCGTGACCGGATCGAACAGATGCAGCTGGTGGAAAAAGCGATCCAGGATACCGCACAGATGATAAAGGAACAGCACACCATTGACTGGAGCCAGATGCTGAACCTGATCCACCTGACCGGCATGGAAAAAAGCCTCAAGAATCAGTATCAGAATGCCACCAACATTTCCTCCAGGATCAACCTCCACAGCCTGTACTCCCAGAACAAACAGGGATGGTTTCCCTGGATCTTTGAGCAATGCCGGATCTCACCCGGTCTTCGTATTCTGGAGCTGGGCTGCGGGGACGGAACGTTATGGACCGACAATCTTTCCCTTCTGCCGGAGGATATCTCCATCACACTTTCCGATATTTCCAGCGGTATGCTCCGCGATGCCAGACGAGCCATCGGTTCCTCGGATACCCGGTTTGCATTCCGGGCCTTTGACTGCCGAAAAATCCCCTGCAAGGACGAAAGCTTTGATCTGGTGATCGCCAATCACGTGCTTTTTTACTGCGATGATATTCCTTCCGTCCTGAAGGAAGTCCGCCGTGTCCTCGCTCCCGGCGGAAGATTTCTCTGCAGTGCTTACGGAAAGGCACATATGCAGGAGGTCAGCCAGCTGGTGCAGGATTTTGATGAACGGATCGTGCTTTCCGCAGACCGGCTTTATGAACGGTTCGGACGTGAAAACGGCCAGAGTATCCTGGCGCCTTTTTTCCCAAAGGCTCAGTGGCTTTCTTATGAAGACTGCCTTCTGGTCCAGGATGCGGAACCGCTGATCTCCTACGTCCTCTCCTGCCACGGCAACCAGAATCAGTATATATTGGACCGTTACAAGGAATTCCGGGCCTACACCGCCAGAAAAACTGCCAAAGGATTCCGCATTACCAAGGATGCCGGCGTATTTCTTTGTGAAAAATAGCCAAAAATAAAAAATATGAAAAAAGCTCTTGAAGGTGACCTTGCGTCACCTTTTATAATACAGTTACAGTAACAAAGTTATGTGCAGGCACGACTTATGCTGCACATCATCACGCAAAGGAGAAAACATATGAAAGGAATTATTTTAGCCGGAGGCTCCGGAACACGTCTTTACCCGCTTACCATGGTGACCTCCAAACAGCTTCTGCCGATCTTTGACAAACCGATGATCTACTATCCTATGTCTGTTCTTATGAACGCAGGCATCCGTGATATCCTGATCATCTCCACCCCGCAGGATACCCCGAGATTTGAGGAGCTTCTCGGTGACGGCCATCAGTTCGGTGTCAACCTTACCTATGCTGTACAGCCAAGCCCGGACGGACTTGCTCAGGCATTTATCATCGGCGAGGAATTCATCGGCAACGATACCGTATGTATGGTCCTTGGTGACAACATTTTCGCAGGACATGGCCTCAAAAAGCGCCTGAAAGCTGCTGTAGACAACGCAGAAACAGGCAAAGGTGCCACTGTTTTCGGATACTATGTAGATGATCCGGAGCGTTTCGGCATCGTGGAATTCGACCAGAACGGAAAAGCGGTTTCCATTGAAGAGAAACCGGAAAAGCCAAAAAGCAACTACTGTGTAACCGGTCTCTACTTCTACGACAACAAGGTTGTAGAGTACGCAAAAAATCTGAAGCCAAGCGCAAGAGGCGAGCTTGAGATCACAGACCTGAACCGTATCTACCTTGAGAAGGGACAGCTGAACGTTGAGCTTCTGGGCCAGGGCTTCACATGGCTGGATACCGGTACACACGAAAGCCTTGTAGAGGCAACCAACTTCGTAAAAACCATGGAGCAGCATCAGCACCGCAAGATCGCATGCCTTGAGGAGATTGCTTACTTAAACGGCTGGATCACAAAGGAGGACGTGCTCAAGGTTTACGAAATCCTTAAGAAAAACCAGTATGGCCAGTATCTCAAGGATGTTCTGGACGGAAAATATCTGGACGCGCTTCACTAAGCCGATCTGATTTTCCGACACTGAATTTACCTGCGGACTCCGTTTCGACGGAATCCGCATAAGATCAATCATTTATTATAAAGGAGATTTTTTATGACAATCATCGTTACCGGCGGCGCCGGATTTATCGGAAGCAACTTTATTTTTCATATGATGGAGGCTCATCCGGATTACCGTATCGTATGCCTGGACTGCCTGACCTATGCCGGAAACCTTTCCACTCTTGCACCGGTCATGGACAAGCCGAACTTCCGCTTTGTAAAGGAAAGCATCACAGACCGTGACGCTGTTTACAAGCTTTTCGAGGAGGAACATCCGGACATCGTGGTAAACTTCGCAGCTGAGAGCCACGTAGACCGTTCCATCGAAAACCCGGAGGTATTCCTTGACACCAACATCAAGGGTACTGCTGTTCTCATGGATGCTTGCCGTAAATACGGAATCCAGCGTTATCATCAGGTTTCCACAGACGAGGTTTACGGAGATCTTCCTCTTGACAGACCTGACCTCTTCTTCACAGAGGAAACTCCGATCCATACAAGCAGCCCGTACAGCTCCTCCAAAGCAGGTGCTGACCTTCTTGTTCTCGCATACCACAGAACCTACGGCCTGCCTGTGACCATCAGCCGCTGCTCCAACAACTACGGCCCGTATCACTTCCCGGAAAAGCTGATCCCGCTGATGATCGCCAACGCTCTGAACGACAAACCACTCCCGGTTTACGGAAAGGGCGAAAATGTCCGCGACTGGCTCTATGTTGAGGATCACTGCCGTGCCATCGACCTGATCATCCACAAAGGGCGTGTAGGCGAGGTTTACAATGTAGGCGGACATAACGAGATGAAAAACATCGATATCGTAAAACTGATCTGCAAGGAGCTTGGCAAACCGGAAAGCCTGATCACACATGTAGCAGACCGTAAAGGCCATGACATGCGCTACGCTATCGACCCGACCAAGATCCACAACGAGCTTGGATGGCTTCCTGAAACAAAATTCGCAGACGGAATCAAAAAGACCATCAAATGGTACCTTGACAACAAGGAATGGTGGGAAACCATCATCTCCGGTGAGTATCAGAACTACTACGAAAAAATGTATGGAAACCGCGAGGAGGTTAAAGCATGAGATTTTTCGTAACAGGTGTTGGCGGCCAGCTTGGCCATGACGTAATGAATGAACTGTCCGGCCGTGGACATGAAGGCGTAGGAAGTGACATTGCTCCTTCCTACAGCGGCATCGCTGATGGTACTCCTGTTACCACCATGCCTTATGTGCAGCTTGATATCACAGATAAAGAAGCGGTAGCAAAAACCATCCGTGAGGTAAAGCCTGATGCAGTGGTACACTGTGCCGCATGGACAGCCGTAGACGCTGCAGAGGACGAGGAAAACCGTGAAAAGGTACGTCTTGTCAATGTTGTAGGAACACAGAACATTGCGGACATCTGCAAGGAGCTTGGCATCAAGATGATGTATATTTCCACAGACTACGTTTTTGACGGCCAGGGAACCACACCATGGGATCCGGACTGCAAGGACTACGCTCCACAGAACGTATACGGTCAGACCAAGCTTGACGGTGAACTGGCAGTATCCGGCACTGTAGATAAATTCTTTATCGTACGTATTGCATGGGTATTCGGCAAAAACGGCAAAAACTTTATCCGTACCATGGTAAATCTGGGAAAAACCCATGACAAGCTTACCGTAGTCAGTGACCAGATTGGAACTCCGACCTACACCTACGACCTTGCACGTCTTCTGGTAGACATGGTCGAGACAGAGAAATACGGCTACTATCACGCAACCAACGAAGGCGGCTTCATCAGCTGGTATGATTTCACTAAAGAGATCTTCCGCCAGGCTGCTGCCCTCGGCCACAAGGAATACGAAAAAGTAGAGGTATCTCCTGTCACAACTGCAGAGTACGGCGTTTCCAAGGCTGTACGTCCATTCAACAGCCGCCTGGATAAATCCAAGCTTGTAAAAAACGGCTTCCAGCCACTTCCAACATGGCAGGATGCCCTGGAAAGATATCTGAAAGAGATCCTGTAAAAAAAAGTCCATCGGTAATCGCCGGTGGATTTTTTTCGTTCTGTTTCTCATGAAAAAACAGCCGGTGGAAAGCTTTACGCTTTCCCGGCTGTTCTTATGCTAAAATTTAATAATTTTATCTTACTACTGTGCAACAGTTCCGTCTGCTGCCTGGGCATCTGCTGTGCCATTCTGTGTGGCATCTGCAGTCTCACCCTGCGCTTCTGCTGTACTTCCCTCTGCAGCTGCCTGTGCATCATTATCCGTAGCTTCTGCCACTGATGTTGCACTGTCTGCCTCCTCCTGGGAAACAGTCTCTCCGTCACGAACCTTCTTCATCATGGCCTCCGCCTTCTGAACGGTAGACTCATCCGGGATCATAACGTAAGCCTTCTGGCTCATGGAGTACGGCTTCTGTGTGTCACCGGTACCATTTACACTGTAGCTTACGATGTTCCAGTCACCGCCATTGTTCAGCTGCTGCTGGAGCAGTCTGGCGATCTCCTCATAGGAGATATTGGTCTCAAAGCATCCCTGGATGCTGGAAAGGACAGAAGAATAATTCTTCAGAAGCTCCGGTGAAAGAGCCTTGTTGATCACCCCCTTGATCACTGCCATCTGGTTCTTGCCACGCTGACGGTCGCCCTCTTTAAAGGCATAACGCTCACGGCTGAATACCAGAGCCTGCTCACCGTTCAGGTAGTTCTCTCCCTGATTGAAGTGATATCCTGTCTCATTCTTGGAATCAAAGTCATAGTCAGAATAAACGGTAACTCCGCCAAGCGCATCGATCAGCTGCTCAAATCCCGCAAAGTTGATACGGAAATAATAGTTGATATCCTCATTGTAAAGCATTCCCAGAGTATCCATACATACATTGATACCATAGATACCTGCATGTGTCAGCTTATCTCTCTGTCCGCCTGAAATAGAAAGCGGTACAAAATAATCACGAGGTGTAGAAACCAGAAGCACCTGTCTGGTAGCTGTATTTACCGTAGCAATGATATTGGAATCGCTTCGGCTCTTTGCAACAAGGCCGCTGCGGCTGTCGATACCACTGATAAAAATGGTATATACAGAACCGTCATTGGTATTCTCTTCAGCCTTCGCCTCTGTCTCCTGCGGCTCAATGGTCGTCTCCACCTTCTTCACAGTCAGCTCTCTGATCCTGGAAGAAATATCGGAATATCCATCCATCTCTTCAATAACGCTTAAATATGCGCTGTTCAGCACGATCGCACCTGTCTGTCCGTTCAGAAGACCGTCAACCAGCTCTGTAAGTCCTGCAAACTCCTGGACCTGCACAGTCTTGCCTGTCTCAGAATCCACCTCCTGGATAGCCTTGTCAGAATTGGCTCTGTCAAGATCTGTCAGCACACCATACACATAATCTGCTGTAGCCCCTATGGAATCTGCAGAATCATCTGCACGGACATAAATGCCGACCTCCGTAACCTCTGTGTTCACACCGGAAATCCCTGCCAGTGTAGAATGTGTCTTATAAACATACATACTTCCGAGAATGAATACTGCTGCAAAGACTGCTGCAAGGATCACTCCCACTACAAATCTTATCTTACCATCCGTACTCCATACAAGCGCTCCGACGATCACGATCAGGACCAGCATTACCAGTCCGATCACTGCAATGAACTTCGTCGGGATCACCTTCATATTCAGAAGCATGACCGCAAATACGATCGCTGTGATCAGAACCACAAGCGTCACGATCAGCCCTGGGATATGTTTTCCCATTTTTCTCATATGCAATCCTCCATTTTTGCTGGTACAGAAAATATTCCATATGGACACTCTCTGTACAGATTCAAATATCCTAATCATTTTACGCTTTTTTACTGATAAAAGCAAGAAATATCGTAAATCGCCAAATGCAAAAACAGTTCCGTGATATCATGATTCTTTTATGCTCTCACGATGTCACGGAACTGCCGCTAAAATGTTCCTTCTGTAAAATGGATTTCCTTATTCCACGGTAACACTCTTGGCAAGATTTCTCGGTTTATCCACATCCAGACCTTTATTTACACTGACATAGTAACCCAGAAGCTGCAGCGGGATCACTGCCAGAGAAGTTGCAAAATGCGGATCTGTTTTCGGGATATAAACCGTAAAGTCAGCAGTATCCTCGATATTATAGTTCCCAAATGTAGTAAGCCCCATCAGATATGCCCCACGGCTTCTGCACTCCACCATATTGCTGACTGTTTTCTCATAAAGCTCCGGCTGTGTCAAGACACCGATCACAAGGGTGCCGTCCTCGATCAGGGAAATGGTGCCATGCTTCAGCTCACCAGCTGCATATGCTTCAGAATGGATGTAACTGATCTCCTTCATCTTAAGGCTGCCCTCAAGGCTGATGGCATAATCGATCCCTCTTCCGATAAAAAAGATATCCTTTGCATTGGCCTGCTTGGAGGCGAACCACTGAAGCCTTTCCTTATCCTCGATGATCCTGCTGATCTTGTCCGGAAGTGTCTTCAATTCCTTAATGTAGGACTCACACTGCTCCTCTGAGATCTTTCCGCGGACCAGTGCCATCTGCAATGCCAGCACATAGGAAGCGATCAGCTGTGTACTGTACGCCTTGGTGGTAGCAACCGAGATTTCCGGTCCTGCAAGTGTGTAGAATACATGATCCGCCTCTCTTGCAATGGAAGAACCCACCACATTGACAATAGCCAGCGTGCGGATCCCCTTCTCCTTACATTCCCGAAGTGCAGCCAGACTGTCCGCAGTCTCACCGGACTGACTGATGATCACTGCCAGGCCGTCAGGATCCAGAAGCGGCTTCCGGTAACGGAACTCCGAAGCAAGCTCCACACGCACCGGAAGACCTGCAAGATCCTCGATCACATACTGTGCAGCCATTCCCACATGGTAAGCAGAGCCGCAGGCCACGATATAAACCTGGCTGATGCTGCGGATCCTCTCATCATCCAGACCGATCTCCGTCAGATCCAGCCTGCCCTCCCGGATAACGGAGTTCAGTGTATCTGCAACTGCTTTCGGCTGCTCATGGATCTCCTTCATCATGAAATGCTCAAAACCGGCTTTCTCCGCTGCCTCTGCATCCCACTCAATGATCTTAGGCTCCTTCTCGATCTCCTCACCATCCAGATTGTAAAAAGTGATCTCACCCGGTTTTACACATGCCAGCTCCAGATTTCCGATATAATAAACATTTCTTGTATACTTCAGGATCGCAGGAACATCCGATGCGATATAGGATTCTCCATTCTCCACACCCAGGATCATAGGGCTGTCTTTTCTCGCTACAAAGATCTCTTCCGGATAATCACGGAACATCATTGCCAGCGCATAGGAACCACGGATACGCACCATGGCATGACGCACTGCCTCAACCGGAGATCCGCCGTATTTCTGGTAGTAATAATCCACCAGCTTCACAGCAACCTCCGTATCTGTGGAAGAATAAAAAGAATATCCCCTGCGGAGAAGCTTCTCCTTCAGCTCCTGGTAATTCTCGATAATGCCGTTATGCACAGCTGCCACATTTCCGTTATCACTGACATGAGGATGGGCATTGACCTCTGATGGTTCTCCGTGAGTTGCCCAGCGGGTATGACCGATCCCGCACATACCCGGAACAGATTCACCTGCGTTTGTTTTCTCCAGAAGGACCTTCAGACGGCCCTTCGCCTTAATGATCTCGATATCCTTTTCCCCGTCACGCACTGCGATGCCGGCGGAATCATATCCCCTGTATTCCAGTTTGGAAAGCCCGTCCAGAAGGATGGGTGCTGCCTGATGCCTGCCTGTAAAACCTACAATTCCACACATGATTTTTTTCTCCTCTTATTGCATTTTTATATTCTTCTGACTGCTCCGTTCTTCAGACACCTGCGGTCTGCATCCAGGACATCACTCTGCCACATGCCCCTTCTTACGGACGATCTCAACCACCTGGTCCACATATTTTCTGCAAAGCTCCTCACTCTCTGCCTCAACCATAACACGAAGCAGAGGTTCTGTACCGGATTCTCTCACCAGGATCCTTCCGGTGTCTCCAAGCGCCTCAGCCACACTCTCTACTGCTGCCTGCACATCCACATCTGCCTGCGCTGCTGCCTTGTCATGGACACGCACGTTCTCAAGAACCTGGGGATAGATCGCCAGATCAGCAGTAAGCTCACTGAGCTTTTTCTTCCTTGCCATTATAACTTCCATCATCTTCAGACTTGTAAGGATGCCATCCCCGGTAGATGCATACTTGGAAAAAATAATGTGCCCGGACTGCTCACCACCAATACGGCAGCCATTCTGCATCATATATTCATAAACATATTTATCCCCTACTGCAGTCTTCGCATAATCGATATCAAGAGCATCAAAAGCCTTGTAAAGGCCAAAATTGGACATTACCGTAGTCACAACCGTATTGGTGAGAAGCTTTCCGCGCTCCTTCATATAACGGCCGTACACATAAAGGATCGCATCCCCGCTGACCACATTTCCCTTCTCATCCACACAGAGACAGCGGTCCGCATCTCCATCGTAGGCAAAGCCAACATCCAGCCCCTTCTCCACTACAAGCTTCTGGAGACCCTCGATATGGGTGGAACCGGCATTGTTATTGATATTGGTACCATCCGGCTCAGCATTGATCACATAAGTCTTCGCTCCCAGCGCATCAAAAACCGCCTTTGCGATATTCCATGCACTTCCGTTGGCACAGTCCAGACCAATCCTCATTCCCTTAAAGGAATATACTCCCAGGGAGATCAGATATCCTATGTAACGGTTCCGGCCTGCCGAATAATCCACCGTCCTGCCGATCTCACCGCCCTTTGTAAAAGGAATCTCATGCCATTTCTCTCCGAACAGCTGAAGACGGTCATCCAGATAATCCTCCACCAGAGCGATGATTTCCTCTTCCATCTTCTCACCCTGGCCATTGATCAGCTTAATCCCGTTATCATAATAAGGATTATGGCTGGCAGAGATCATAATACCACAGTCAAAGCCATCGGTACGAGCAACATAAGCCACAGACGGCGTTGTTGTCACGTGGAGAAGATAAGCATCCGCTCCGGACGCCACCAGTCCGCCGACCAGCGAATACTCAAACATATAGCTGGAACGCCGGGTATCCTTGCCGATCACGATCCTGGCCGCAGCCGTCTCCCCCGCTCTTCTGCGCAGCTCATTATAATACCATCCCAGAAAACGCCCGATCTTGAAAGCATGATCTGCAGTTAACGAAACACCCGCTTCTCCACGGAAGCCATCTGTACCAAAATATTTTCCCATTTCTTGCTCTCCTTTGTGTGCTAATATTTATAACCTATCTTATGCATTAATGTGTCATACAGATTGATCAGAATTGTTCTTACCTTTCTGTATGAACATCAATAATACTGTTTATCCCTGTGTGTTAGGATAGTTGTCAGTGAAAGAAAATTACTTTTGTGGTAGTATATAGCTATCACAGGGTCAATGGCAAATATACAAATGCTCTGCCTCTGGAACGACAGTCAAAAGCTTTTAAGACAAATGGCATCCAGCTTTCCAAAAATACCATGGCTAACTGAGTGATCAAAAGTACCGATGTATACCTGTCCCTGATCTATGACAGTAAAGTCATACATGCGGATGAGTCACCGGTAAAAGTCATGCGGATCGATCATGCAAAGATCAAAAACGGTAAGAAGATTTACATGTGGGTCTACCGAAACCGGCCTTTGCGCGGAACTCATCCCATCGTCCTCTTTGACTGGCAGCCTTCCCGCCACTCAGACCATCCGCGTGAATTCCTGAATACTTTCTCCGGGACTGTGGTCACGGATGGATACCAGGTCTATCATAAACTTGCAAGGGAACGCCGTGATCTTAAAGTCGCAGGATGCTGGATCCATGCAAGAAGACCTTTTGCAGAATTCATAAAATCTGTCGAGCAGGATACCGCCAGAGGGTCGATCGCCCAGGAAGCATACCGCATGATCACAGAGATCATGCACATCGACAATACCTTTGATGACCTCTCTGTCACAGACCGCAAAAAGCAGCGTCAGCTTGTTCTTTTAGAAAAAGTGGATGCTTATTTCGCATGGGCAAAACAGAAGTACTCACAGGTAACTCATAACAGCACAATTGGAAAGGCTCTCGCTTACAGTATAAATCAGGAAGAATATCTTCGTGTGTTTTTATCTGACGGCAATGTCCCAATGGATAACAATTATGCAGAACAGGCAATCCGGCCTTTTACCATTGGCCGTAAAAACTTCGTAATGATTGAATCTTCCACTGGTGCAAAGGCAAGTGCGATCCTGTACAGCCTGGTCGAAACAGCAAAGGCAAACATGCTAAATACCTTTGAATATTTCAACCTGCTGCTTACTGAGATCCCTCAGCATATGGATGACAAAGATCTCATGTTTATTGATGATCTTCTTCCATGGTCGCCCAGAATCCAGAAAGAATGTCCAAGCCGCTACAAAAAAACTTGATTTTTCAATGTGCATATCTATTTTCATAAAGTCAGCTCAATCCCCAGTACTCATGTTTGAGGATTTACTGCCAGACTTTATGAAAAACTAATTCTGTTACTTTTGTATGACTGTTTTATGATCCGGCTAAAACACAATAAAAATACGAAAAAACAACAAAACCCTGTTATTCCTCAACTGGAATTTTGCTTAGTAATTATTTCATAAGTATTCATTTAAATTTATAACTTATCTTTTAATCTCTGTAAAAGATATCTCTTGTATATACTCGTTCTTTTACATCATCTAGGCATTTATCATATCTATTTGCAATAATTGCCTGACTCTGCTCTTTAAATGCCTCAAGATCATTTACGACTTTGCTTCCAAAAAATGTCGTTCCATCCTCTAATGTCGGCTCATAAACAATAATGGTGGCACCTTTGGCCTTAATGCGCTTCATCACACCTTGTATAGAGGACTGACGGAAATTATCTGAATTTGATTTCATGGTAAGCCGATATACACCAACAATAACCTCTTTCTCTTTGCTTGTATCATAATCATCATTAGCTTCATATGCACCGGTAAGCTCCAACACACGCTCTGCAATATAATCTTTACGTGTTTTATTGGATTCTACGATTGCAGACATCATATTTTGCGGAACATCTGCATAGTTAGCCAAAAGCTGCTTTGTATCTTTCGGCAAACAATATCCACCATATCCAAAAGACGGATTATTATAATGAGAGCCAATACGTGGATCCAGACACACCCCATTTATAATCTGCTGAGTATTCAAACCTTTCATTTCAGCATAAGTATCAAGTTCATTAAAGTACGATACCCGCAATGCCAAATATGTATTTGCAAACAGTTTAACTGCTTCAGCCTCAGTAAATCCCATAATCAATGTGTCAATATTTTCCTTAATAGCTCCCTCCTGTAAAAGTCCGGCAAATGTTTTGGCTGCTTTTACAAGTCTTGCATTCTGTATATCAGTACCAACAATAATTCTTGATGGATATAGATTATCATAAAGTGCCTTCGATTCCCTCAAAAATTCCGGGCTAAAAATAATATTATCACAGTGATACTTTTCACGAACAGATGCTGTAAAACCAACTGGAATCGTAGATTTGATAATCATTATCGCATCCGGATTATATCTGATTACCAACTGAATCACTGCTTCTACTGCAGATGTATCAAAGAAATTTTTTTTACTGTCATAATTGGTAGGTGCCGCAATCACCACAAAATCAGCATCTTTATATGCTATCTCTGCATCCAATGTAGCTGTCAGGTTTAATTCTTTTTCTGCCAGGTACTTCTCGATATACTCATCCTGAATCGGACTGATTCTCTTATTAATTTTTTCTACTTTTTCCGGAATAATATCAACTGCCATCACTTCATGATGCTGTGATAACAATGTCGCAATGGACAAACCAACATATCCTGTTCCAGCTACTGCTATCTTCATACGTCAAAACTCCTTTTTACATATAAAATTCTTTATACCACTCTGCAAACTTTCTTAATCCGTTTCTAAGACTAGTTTTAGGTTTAAAACCAAAATCCTGCTCCAATGCAGTCGTATCTGCATAAGTAATTGGAACATCTCCTGGCTGCATTGGAACTAGCTTTTTATGTGACTCAAAATCATAATCAGCCGGCAACACTTCTGCTCGAATCAATTCCTGCTGTAAAATATCCACAAAATCAAGCAGATTTTCCGGCTGATTATTTCCAATGTTGTAAACTGCATAAGGTGGAATTGGCAGACCATCTTCTCCATTCCTCTTTTCCGGCGCAGCCTGCATTACACGCTTTACTCCTTCTACAATGTCATCCACATAGGTAAAATCACGTTTACAGTTTCCATAATTAAAAATTTGAATGGTATCGCCTGCACGAAGTTTATTCGTAAATCCAAAATATGCCATATCCGGACGTCCTGCCGGTCCATATACAGTAAAAAATCGAAGACCAGTTGACGGAATATTATATAATTTGCTATAAGCATGAGCCATCAGCTCATTTGATTTCTTCGTTGCGGCATACAAGGATACCGGATTATCTACTTTGTCTTCTGTAGAATATGGGATTTTTTTGTTTGTTCCATAAACAGAAGAACTAGATGCATATACCAGATGTTCTACACCTTTCTGTCCATTATCATAGGAATGACGACACGCTTCAAGAATATTGTAAAATCCCATCAGATTACTCTCAATGTACACATCTGGATTTGTGATAGAATAACGAACCCCTGCCTGAGCAGCCAAATTTACAACCACTGCTGGTTTATATTCTTCAAAAATCTGATTAATCAATTCTTTATCTGCAATGTTTCCTTTTATAAATTTCCATGATGATCCTGGATGTTCACTGACAACCGTTTCAATTTCTTTTAATCTCCATTCCTTGATTGAAACATCATAATAATCATTCATATTATCTATTCCGATGATGTTAACAGATTCCTTCATACACAACAATTTGTGAACTAGATTTGATCCAATAAACCCAGCTACGCCAGTTATTAAAACAACTTTACCATTTAACATGATATTCTGCTTTTTCATTTATATATTTGTACTCCTTTATTTTATAAATAATCTAATTTAAACCTTTTCTTATCACTTTTAATAATCTTACAATTTTTTCTCTATAAAAAATCATATTAATTGCTACAATAATACATCCAAATATAATAATTGTAGAAAAAGCTAATAAGACCCACGAAATAATATCGATATTCTTCATGTGTATCTGATTACATACAATAAACCCTATAATTATAGTAAATATATCAATTGAAAATTGCTTTATAGATTTTACAAGTGGCCACTTTATAAAATTTTTTGAATCGTAATACATCATCCACATCGTCTGAAATGTCATTGCACAAATTGTACCTATTGCAACACCTATCAAGCCCCAAATTTGAACCATCATAATCGAAAGAACTATGTTCATAATTGTAGCAATAATATAATTGCATTGTGTTTGTTTATAATGTCCAGCTGCAAGTATCATAATATTATAAGGTAACCGTAAACAATGCATTGCATTTGCCACTGTTAATAATATAGCAAAGCTTGGTACAACATAATTAGCATCTGTAATTCCCTCAGTATAAACCTGAACAAACGGAACAATCAAAAACAATGTGCAACCAAAAATAAACACAACACCTGTATGTATACTCCATTCAATCCATTCAAAATATTTTTTCAAATTATCTAATTCTTGTTTTGCCCAAAGCTCCCCTATTAACGATTGAATTCCATTTGTTAGTGATAAAAATAACTGTTTTACTCCACTTACAACCAAATAATATACTGAATAAATAGATACATCTGACAATGTTGCAAAAATTGTTAATACAATATTATCCGTACTATCCAACACAACTGAACAAACATGTTGTGCAACACCATTCCATTTTTGTTTAATAGGTTCCTCATCATAGCTAATTTTTCGATTAATTACATAGTGTCTATTTATGTATATTCTTAAGTAAATGGGTCTAAATAAATATATCAAAGATGACATTAGTTTAAGTAATTGTATTGAACTACCACATTTTATTAAACTTATACTTATAACAGTATTTAGTATTAATGTTATTGTCTGTGCATTATATTGAATATAGCCTTTTTGATCCGCAGTTAATAATAACCGGTCAACAACCCCAAAATAGTATTGTGCAAAATAACTAATGCACATTGCTCCTATTAATGTTGCTGTATAAAGAAAACTATATTTTTGATTTCCCAAATAAGGATAACAAAAAACAAGTATAATTATATATATTATTAAAATTCGCGCTAAATTTTTAAAAAACTTTTCTGCTGATGCTAATATTTTACTAACTTGAACATTATCATTTTCTGCCAAAGGTTTATACAATGTTGATTGGACAACTGCACCTACCCCCAATTCAAGGAAAGAAATTATACTCAAAAATTGTGCAATAGAATTGACTAATCCATTAACAGACGATCCATATTGTTTCAAAATTAATCTCGGTAATATAAAACCACTTACTATTGTTGTCACCTGAAATATTAAAGATGAAATAGTATTTTTGGCTAATTTTCTTTCTCTCATCATATCCCTCTATTTATCAATTATTTTACTGGCAAATTTATCATACTTCCCAAACGATAATCCCATTCATCCGGAATAAATGGAACAAATCCACTCCAATGTGAAAAAGTCATTTCTCCAAAATAAATATTTCCATTAATATCATAAAAATCTATTCTAACTTGTGGAATTCCCTCTGATAATATTTCAGCCAACTTTTTCATTTTTTCAAAAGACTTGGGTTTTATTATAATCTTATTAGAATTAGGATGACCATTAGTAAATGGCAAATGATTAAATTCCATATCAAAAAAATCAAACTTAGTTTCTTCATTAGTATTTTGTCTATCCGAAGCAATAAACATTACTTTTGCTATCCCATTAAAACAAAAAAATTTGTAATCTTTTAACTCATATCCTGATTCATCTACCATATATTTTTCTGCAATAATTCTATGCTTCACATTTTTATATGGCCACTCTCTGCCTTGAAGATAATAGTTATTATTTAAAGAATCTTCAATAATTTTTTTTGTTTTTACAAGATTCATTTTATCTTTATCTTTTACAATTACAACGCCTCCTGAATCATGAGTTGTTTTTAATACAAATTGATTTGGTAATTCACTAAAATTAATTTTGTCAAATTCCTCCCATACACCCAATGTAGGTATTATATATTCTTTTCCTATTTTATTTTCGACATAATTTTTAGCTTCATATTTATCCACCATCTTACTATATGTTGGATTACGGTCATATAATTTTAACCATTGAATTTTTTCATTAAAAGTTTTTGGCTCCTTTAAGTTAAGTTTCCTCCCAAAAATTCTCCTATAATAAATCTGCAAATATATTTTATCTGGTAACAATTGTGCTAGCCTATGTTTTATAGTCATAATAATATACCTCCTCATTTATTCTTGTTAAACTTTTCAATTCTATTACTTATTATTAGCCATCCATTCAATCATCAGCTTATACATTTTTTCTAAATCTATAGTTGGATTCCATCCCAACATTCTTATTTTGCTCGTATCTAAATTCATATGCAATGTAGGCGCATACCCATATTTAAAAGAATTTTCTGATTCATCTATAATAACTTTTATTTTATTATTTGAACATTTATCAACTACCAATTTAGCCATTTCATAAATAGAACAATACGTTTTTTCATTAGCTGCATTATACGCTTCACTTATTTTTCCTTTAACTAAAACAGTTAATACTGCCATTGCTGCATCTTTTGTATATAAATAACTTCTTCTCGTCTCACCCTTGGTTTTTAAAACAATATTTTTTTTCTCTAAAACACATCTTGCAAACTCAGCAAATACCCTTTTATCATCATAGACAACACCTTCTCCAAATGTCTGTGTTAATCTTATAACCTTAACTGGAACTTTATATTCTCCTGCATATGATGCACATAAATTTTCACAAACACGTTTTGAAATAGGATAGCTTGATCTTACCGACATCGTATTTAAATTTGATTCACTATCTTCACTAATTTTCAAATCACTTTTAGGGCAACCATAAACTTCCATGCTGGATAAATATACCATTCCTTTTACATTATTATATTTTGCAATTTCCAATATCCTCCTAGTTCCATTAATAGCATTCATAATAATTTCAACTGGTTCATCAACAAATGATTCACTAGAAGTATTTGCCGCCGCGTGAATAACATAATCAATTTTCATATTTTCAATAGGTATATCTACAATATCATAATTTAAATAATCAATATTGGTATATTTTCCTAATATTTTTTTTGCTTTTTCAATATTTCTTACCACTGCCACTATTTTTACATTATAATTCTCCAGTACCTTTACTATTGACGAACCTATTAATCCAGTTGCTCCTGTTAACAATACCTTTTTTCCATTCAATTCATTTAACATTTCAATTTTCCTTTATTCTTATCATCATATTTTGTTAATCGTTCACAATAAATAAATATAAACAATAATTTGTAATATGTTGTTTTACTCAAATAACTAACTGCTGCATTATCCAAAATCAGGCTCAAAATTAGAAAAGTAAAACATATTACAAACTCTCCGTCTGATAATCTTCTAAATTTAATCATTTTTTTTAAAATAAAAGCATAAATCCAATAATAAATAATAAAACCAATAATCCCTCCATCTGCCAGCATTTCCCAATAATTATTATGCAGATAATAATCTTTTTTTCCCATTATTTTCAATACAACAAGTTTTGCATTATCTATACCAATTCCTAATATAGGATGATGAACAAATATTTCTTTTCCAATTTTTATTAATTCTGATCTTTCCGTAATAGATAAGCCCACTTCTCCTCTTCCTGAAAAATAATTAACAACATATTGCATACGTTCATTTAATGCAGAGAAAGCTGGAACATAAGAAATCACAAACCATAACACAATTAACACAATAAGTATTTTGATTAATCCCCAGAATTTACTTATAAAATTTTTATTATTCATATTTTTTAAAATCAGCATCATAAAAGTTCCAATTCCTATTATGATAATAGCTTTTCTACTTTGTGAAAATGCAATTATTAAAATGCAAAGAAAAGAAAATGGTAAATAGCAAACATGAGATTTTTTATACAAAAATAAATATATGTTAATTAATATAGAATACGCAGCTCTCATTCCTAATACATTCGCATTAATAAAATCATTCGACAATCTATTAGAAATCGAAAATTCTGATGATTTCAATATTAAAACAAAATAGTCTATGCCATAATACATTATAGACGATATAATAACAAAATAACCACTTATCATAAATATCTTTAACATAGTATCTATGGTACTTTCATTTCTATAGCATATATATATAACGTACATCATTAAAAAAGTACCTATGAAATCACTTCCCCACATATTAGTAAGATTTGAATCTATTGCCCATAATCCACTACAAAATGTGAATATAATAACTCCTAATAAATATCCTTGATATTTTGAAAACTTTATCTTAATTATAAATTCATTTTGAAGTGCAGTTCCTATTATCATCATTATTAAGGACAATAATAACACATATTGCCCTTTAGCGAATGGTACATATTTGCCAATAATATTTATTTCTATAGTTGTACAAAACAGGATTGCTGATAAATTTTTGATCATTTCTCCTATGCTATAACGTCCTATCTTTTTCAATGGGTAACCCTCCTAATCACCATCCTATTTTATATTTTCTTTAATTGTGTTTATCTACTCTATTAAATCTTGGGTTTTTTGAAATATTGTTACCTAATATATACACATCATTCTTATAATGATTTTTCCAAATAACAAATGGTAAGCTAAATTGATCTCTTGTCGGATATTTATTGTATTCATTCCACCAATCATTCATAATTTTTTTTAACATTTTATCTTTATGTTTCCGAACTATTATAGAATTTTCATAAAGTCCGAAGTGCCTCGGAAAACCTATCTTTTCATATTCATATAACTGTTTATCATAATTTTCATTTATACTTGCTCTTTTATAATGTCTTACCGCAATAACTTCATCAAAAATACAATCTCTTGCACTATGATAATGCACTCCTAATACAGCATTTCCCATATTTTTAATTATTGGTAATACTGAAGTTACTATTTCTATATTTCCATCCACATAAACACTATAATCATATCCTCTTAAATAATTAAACGGTAACATTTTTATTTTGCGATTTAATAATATAGGTGAATATTTCTCGTATTCTAATAATTGTGTCACATCAATCTTATTCCAAATAGTATCTGTTGGTAATTCTTGATCTGTAAACATATAATAGTCTACTTCAGGATCTACAATAATTGGATCTATAAAATTATCATAATTCCCGATAATGCAACTATAAACTGCTATCTTTTTTCCTTTAATATTATTGTTTCCACCAATTTGGGTATCTATATTCGCAGCAGTTGTAAAATTTTCAATCGCATAATGTCTAAATTTTAAATCTTCAAATATTTGATTAAATCTTCCATGAATTAAATTATTTAAATAATATTTCATTTTTTCTTTTTTTTGAAATTCATTTGACCAATAAATTTCCTGATAGCGCTTATTTAACTGCAATATTCTCTGATCTAAACTTTTAGACATATCTATTGTCTCCCCATTTTATTGTAATTGTTCATTTTCTTTCACATCATAGATTGCTCTAAATGTATAAAAATCTTCCGGTGTCGTAATTTTGATGTTTCCGTAATCTCCATTTACAACATGCATCTTTGCTCCATGATGTGCCATCAATGTGCATGAATCTATCTCATTTATAATTCCTTTAGAAATAGCTTCTTCATCAGCAGCCAAAATATCTTTCAAATAAAAACTTTCCGGTGCTTTTGCAGTTCTAGATTCATTACGTTCTACTACTTCCGTAATATTGTTTTTCTCATCTATCAAAACAACAGATTCTTTTGTTGGAGCACAAGTTACCGCACTTCCATATTTTTTTACACTCTCAATATTATCTGAAATAATCTGTTTTCCTATTAAAGGTCTAACACCATCATGAATCAATACAATATTATCATCTACTCCAAATATATCTTCTGCTGCTTTTAATCCAGCATAAATGGAAAGTTGTCCCGTTTTTCCCCCAGGAACAATTTTAGCAATTTTATCCAAACGATATCTAAATTGCATTTCTTTCATATAATTAATCCAATCTTTAACACATACAACAATAATTCCATCAATTTCGGCATGTTCTTGAAATTTTTCAATAGTATGTACTATAATTGGTTTCCCATGAACCATCAAAAATTGTTTAGGCCTATCTTTGGTATTCATACGCGTGCCAACTCCGCCAGCAAAAATAATTGCAATATTCATTATTATATCCTTTCACTAAAACAATTCAAAAACAACTTTAAAAATAAATGCACACAAATTTTCATTTGAATATTTCCTGAAATATCTATTATTAAATATAAGATTCAATTTTCCTGAAAAAGATGTTGAATTTGCTCCCCAAACAATAGCCTTACACTTTTCAGATTCTTTAGGAAAAAGTATCTTCATTTGTTTTGCCAACAAACTTCTTCCACACCTTAAATCTTTTCTCTTTATTTTTTTTATTTGTTGAACAAGTATATCTTTTCTTGTCTTTTTTCTTGCTCCAACTACATTATTTTCATGCTGTCGATAAAGTATATATCCATTTTTATCGTAGATAATAGTTCCACATATACTTGCTACCATAGCAACCCAAACATCATGTATTCTGCTATATAATAATTCTTTTGCTGGCCTTTTTTTTAAAAGAATATTTTGCAATTCTCTATTCCAAATCATAGTACATCCCGTTGCACTATTTTGAACAAATATTTTTTCACTCGATAAATCCGGATTTCTATTAAATCTAACACCTATTTCACTTCCATATTTATCTATTAATCGCTGATTCGAACAATATAAAATCGGCCCTTTTTGGTGTCTAATTTTTTCAATTCCTTTTTCCATTTTATTATTAAGCCAAATATCATCTTGATCCGCAAAAGCATAAAATTCAAAACTGTTAGGAACTTTATATACTAATTCCATAAAGCTATTTCCTACTCCGATATTTTCTCCTCTTATAATATTTATATTGTCATACTTTTCTACAATATCTACTGTATGATCAATTGATCCATCATCCCGAATAAAAATCTCAACTGATACATTCTCTTGTCCTAATATGCTTTCAATTTGTTCTTTAATATATTTTTCTCCATTATATGTACTCATTAGTACTGCAACATTCATATATTCTCCTCTTTATTCAAATCAAAATATAAAACAAAATGACTTTCCTGATTATCTCTTGATGGTGGGGTCATATAATTTTTTCCATAATTATGTAATAGATAAGTTTGAGGATCTGCTGGCGCATATAATTTTAATTCTTCAAACTTTATCTCAGATAGAGGAAAAAAAACCTTTTCTGAAAAAATTTCTCCTAGATAATGTTTTCTTCCCATTGCACTGGTAACATACTTAGATTTTTTTTTCTGTTGAACCGCTCTATCAACTTTATTAAACCATTCTTCTGGTTTTTTCCATGAAAACAATTTTCCCAACAAATACTCTCCATAAAATATACATTTACCAGTAAAAGAGTGCATCATCATTTTTTTATAATTCTCATTTGGATAAACATAACCTGTTACAGATGCTGCTATTAACATCAAAAAATTGCAATATATTCCCTTTAAAATTCGTAATAGTTTATTATCAGGAACATAATCATATGGAAATACATCAATTAAAACACAATTTGGCTGCAATGGAGTGCTTCCTTCTGCAACTTTTAATGTAGTTCCTCTTTTATAAATTTGCATAAACCGATTGCCATTAGGATATTTTGAATTAGGACATCTTAAATAATATCTATCACCTAATTCACTATCAAAAATTTCTATAAATTTTTGATAGTCACATCTTTTCATTCCAAAGTCAATATCATCATCCCATGGTATAAAGCCGCCATGCCGTACAGCTCCAAGTAAACTTCCACCTACTAAAAACATTTTTATTCCATACTTTTTACATACCATATCTATTTCTTGTGTCATCAAAAGAAAGGTATTCTTCAAATCCTTTTTTTCCGTCTCAGTAAGTTTCCTAATATTTTTCTCATTTGACACTTTGTTAAGTATTTTTTTTTTGTTTATCAATTACATCACCTTTTTTAGAATATTGATATCTCAATTTTAAATATCACTTACTTTTTAAAATATCACGCACTTATTTTTCACGCGCAAATGTCCTAAATACCCATCCCCTTAATCTATTTGTCAACACCCTCTGAACAATCCATCTTTTTATTATATTAATACAATATGTTTTTCTATTTATCATTCCATGTGTTAGCATATAAGTTTGAAGTTTTTTTTCGCTTTGAAAATATTTGTTACCACCACGTCGCTGGTACATCTCTTTTCCAACCCGAACTTTTACAAGAGTAGTTCCTGTATTTGCAAATTCTGCATTATTAAGCCACATTCTAATCCAGAGAAAATAATCCTCATTCCAAAACCAATCTTGATAACCACCTACAGCTTGAATAGTTGTTTTTTTATACATTACCGACATATGGTTAAAAGCACATCTTTTTTTCATATATTCTCTAATTTCATCATTTTTTTGAGGAACTCTTCTCCTACCCACAATATTAGATTCATCATTAATAAATTCTTCGATATCACCACCAACAACATCTATTGTAGGATGAAGCATAAAATATTTTAATTGTTCCTCAAATCTATTTGGTAATGAGATATCGTCACTATCCATACGAGCGATTAAATTATATTTAGCACTTTCTGTAGCAATTTTAAGTGCATTACCCAATCCACCATTTTCTTCTAAACGAATTACTCGAAGAAAAATGTATTTTTTTTGATAATTTTTTATAACATTATCTATTTCATTACTAACGGGTCCATCGACTACAAGAATCACTTCATCAGGCACTATCGTTTGAATATCAATAATGCTACTTAATGCTTGTTCCAGAAAGTCCGGATTGTCATTTTTATATACTGACATCGTTCCGTTCAGGATGTTAAAAGCTTCCGGCAGCTCATCAAGGCTTGTCTTTCTTAACCATGCACCAAATTTTGTCAGTCTTACTTCATCAGGAAGCAGATTTCCTTCTTCGTCTCGCTCATCTGTCATCGTACGAAATTTATACATTTTGAAAATCGTTTCTCTTCCGTCCTTATCTACCAAACCTGGACGATCCTGCGTAAAAATAACTGGTGATCCCAGTTTTATTTTTACTAAAAGAGCAACGCCTGCATAAATCGGACTAAAACATAAAATTGCTGCAGATGCACATATTACATCCATTCCTCGTTTTATATACTTCTCATAAAATCCCATCTTACGGGGTTTAATCGCACTCATTAATTCAGCAGTATATGTAGTCTTATCTGCTTCCTTTTTCATTGCATGTGCTGTTGTCGCAGTCGTTACTGCTGTACTTCCTGCCAGAAGACCTAATTTTTTCTTTTTAGACACAATCTCATTCCCCTTGAATACTATTCAAAACAAGCCCGAATAACCTCAATGATCCTCTCCTGCTGCTCCACTGTCATCTTATTATCACTAGGCAGACACAGACCTCGGTTGAAAATATCCATTCCAACATCAGACACGCTGCCTGCAATATATGCATTCGATCTGGCTCTTCCATTTCCGTCTTTTACAACAAATGGATTCAGACGATAAATCGGCTGCATATGCATCGGTTTCCAGACTGGGCGTCCTTCTGCATTAATAGATGCAATTGCTTCCAGAATCTCTGTCGGACAGGTTTTTCCTGTTTCTTTTATGTAGCAGACATCCTGCTCGCCACGAACCTGCTTGCACATCGCTTTCTTATCAATAATCAGACAAGACAGCCAGTAATTTGGCTCAGAATTTTCCAGATCCATTGGATTCATGGATACTGGTAATCCTTTTAATCCCTCTTTATATCTCTCATAGATTGCTTTTTTCTGTGCAATATGTTCATTTAAATATGAAAACTGCCCACGTACAACGCCAGCAACCACATTGCTCATTCGATAGTTATATCCCAGTTCTTCATGCTGGTACCATGCAGCATTCTCTCTGGCCTGCGTTGACCATTTACGTACTTTATTTGCAGCTTCTTCATCATCTGTCAGGAAACATCCGCCTGAACTTCCTGTAATGATCTTGTTTCCATTAAAAGAAATCGTATTATACTTTCCAAACGTACCTGTCTGAACACCTTTATATGTGGCTCCCATAGATTCTGCCGCATCCTCGATCAAAATAGCTCCATGCTTTCTGATCACAGCATTTAATTCTTCTATCTTTCCCGGAGTTCCGTAAAGATGTGCAATAACCACAACCTTCGTATCAGGATAGATTTCAAAGGCTTTTTCCAATGCTTCCGGATCCATGTTCCAGGTATCATACTCTGTATCTATAAATACCGGTTCTCCGCCTTCGTATACAACTGGATTTACTGTTGCATCAAAAGTCATATCGGAGCAGAAAACTTTTTTTCCTTCCAATGCTCCATGACCTACTTTCGGCATACCATATGCTTCGATTCCAGCCAGTTTCATAGCCAGATGTAAAGAAGCCGTTCCTGCTGATAAAGCTACCGCATATTTGCAGCCAATATATTCACAGGCAAGTTTTTCTACTTCATTAATGTTTTTTCCTACTGTAGACATCCAGTTTGTTTCATATGCTTCTTTTACATATTCAATTTCCGGTCCATGCATTGTTGGACTGCTTAACCAGACTTTGGATTCAAATTTTTCAAACTTATTACTTTCTTTGAACATGGCTCTCTACCTCTTTTTATGTACTTTCAGTTTATGCTTGATCACTTCTCCGCAGCCACAGCCGCCTCACTCATCAGCTCCTCATACACCTTCTTATGCAGCTTCAGGTCGGAATCCGCAGAGTGATAGGTCGGTACGATCGCGGCTACGATGTCTCGGATCTTTTCGCTGTTGGCGTAGCCGTATGCTGCCAGGACTTCCAGCTGTTTGAAGAATTCCTGTACGTCCATTTCGATGGGTTTGCCGATGTGGATGAGGTCGTTTGGAGTTTTCTCCATGCCTTCTTCGGCCATCAGCTTTTCTTCGTAAAGCTTTTCGCCTGGGCGGAGACCAGTGTAGGTGACTTTGATGTCTACATCCGGGGTGTAGCCGGAAAGCTTGATCAGGTTTCGGGCAAGGGTGTCGATCTTTACCGGGGCTCCCATGTCCAGGACGAAGATCTCGCCGCCTTTGGCGTAGGTTCCTGCCTGGAGGACAAGGCTTACGGCCTCCGGGATAGTCATAAAGTAGCGGATGATGTCCGGATGTGTGACGGTGACAGGGCCGCCTTTTTCGATCTGGCGCTTGAACAGCGGGATCACACTTCCGTTGCTGCCGAGAACGTTTCCGAATCGTACAGCTACGAATTCTGTGCCGGTTCCTGTTTTCGATGTATGGTTCTCACTTACATATGCCTGGCCTTCGTTATCGTGAAGTGCATCCAGGGTATCCTTTCTGTGTCCGCCAAGTCGTGGCAGCCAGTCGGTGTGTCCGTTGTGGCTGACCATGTTCATGCTCTGGACTACCATTTCGCAGAGTCGTTTGCTGGCGCCCATGATGTTGGTCGGGTTTACGGCCTTGTCGGTGCTGATCAGCACAAATCGCTGACAGCCGTTCATCATTGCCGCATATGCAGTCTTATAGGTTCCTACCACATTGTTCTTGATCGCCTCACAGGGGCTGTTCTCCATCAGCGGTACGTGCTTATGTGCGGCTGCATGATATACGATCTCCGGCTTGTAGGTTTCAAATACCCAGTTGATCCTTTTGCTGTCACGGACGGAGCCGATCAGTACCTTCAGGTTCAGGTTCGGATAACTGGCCTTCAGCTCCTGTTCAATGTCGTAAGCGTTATTTTCATAAATATCGAAGATCACCAGGAGCTCCGGCTCATGACCTGCGATCTGACGGCAGAGCTCACTTCCGATGGAACCGCCGCCTCCTGTTACCAGGATCCTTTTGCCCTTCAGATACTGAAAGATTTCTGACATGTTGACTTTGATGGTGTCTCGTCCGAGAAGATCCTCCACTGCTACTTTTTTCATCTTGCTCAAGGATACTTCTCCGTTTACAAGCTGATATACACCCGGAAGCTGCTTCAGCTCGCATCCGGTTTCCTTGCAGATGTTCAGGATATCCCGCTTCTGATGCGGTGTTGCAGTCGGAATCGCAAGAAGGATCTGATTGATATGATACTTATCCACATTGAGAAAAATATCGTCTCTTCCGCCTACCACCGGAACTCCTTCCATGTATCTTCCCCATTTATTCGGATTGTCATCGATCAGGCAGCGTACTCTGGAATTGGTTTCCCTTGCATTCTGAAGCTCCCGGACAATGGTTCTTCCCGCTTCTCCTGCACCGATGATCATTACGTTTTTGCTCCGCTCTTCACGCTCGCTCTTTTCTCTGCGGTTCCGCTCAAGAAGTACAAAACGATAGGAGAAACGTACGCCTACAGTCAGGAAAAACTGCAGCATGACACCGATCAGATAATAGGAGGCCGGCATCCGTCCCCAGAAGATCGTGATACCCGCAATATGCAGAACGCCTGTGATCACAGTTGCTACCGTGATCTTGATCAGCTCATGGAAGCTTGCGAAACGCCATACACTGTTATACAGATGCATGCATCCGAACACTGCCAGGATGATAATGGTATAGATCGGTGCAAAACTCCTCCATGCAGCAAAATAATCTGTGGGGATCGAGAAATACCGAAAATCGAATCTCACCAGCAGCGCCATAAAATAAGAAAAATTAACAGCTATTATGTCATAGATGATCAGATATATCGCAATTACTTTCCAATGTTCTAACTTCTTCATACTTCCTCCGGTCTGTCTTACTGTTTCTGCATAATCCCTGATGTATTCTTCCTGCTCTTTGTCTTCTGTCTGCTTTTCCCTGGGACTTTGTTTTGCCAATGCCAGAAGCAGGACCAAGAACGCGAGAAGTACTACAATCAGCATGATCAATAAAATCTGCATTTTTAACTTCCTCTTTTATATTTATAACTTATCTAATTTATTTTTATCCCCGGACTGCACTTCCGCCGTCCGGGTCATTATATTCGAATCTCAATATGTATTGATCATTTCGCGCCGCTTCCGCGGAAAACGACCATAACTGTCTTAACCAGGATCTCAATGTCCAGCTTCAGACACCATTCGGCAATGTACTTCGTATCAAGCTCTACGACTTCCTCGAAATCCGTGATATCACTTCGACCGCTTACCTGCCACATACCGGTAAGTCCCGGCTTGATGGCCAGACGTTTGCGATGGTGAAGCTCGTACTTCTCCCACTCATCCATTGTCGGCGGTCTGGTTCCTACAAGGCTCATATCTCCTTTCAGAATATTCCAGAACTGCGGAAATTCATCCAGGGATGTCTTTCGGATAAAATGTCCTACTCCTTTGATGATTCGTGGATCATCATCCATTTTGAACATCATTCCGTCTTTTACGTTATTCTGTTTCATCAGTTCTTTTTTGCGTTCTTCTGCATCCATATACATGGAGCGGAATTTATAGATCTTGAACGGACGACCGTTCTTTCCCATGCGGACCTGTGAAAAAAATGCAGGACCCGGAGATTTGATCTTGATGGCCGGAACCAGAAAGATCGCTGCGATTCCTGTAAAAAGACAGCCTACCAAACCGCCTGCGATATCCATGGCTCTCTTAACAAACATCTGGCGCGGCGTTACAATGTGGATACTGCTGGAAAGCACGGTATATCCACCAAGCTCCTCCACCACCTGGTTCTTGCCAAGAGATTTCATGGTTGCCAGTCTCATATGGATGACAACTCCCATTGCAGAACAATCCTTGATCATCTGCTCCGGGATTGAGATTTGCTTAGGCACTGCAAAAAAAACTTCGTCGATCCAGTTCTTATGGATATAGGAGATCATATCCTCCTTCCCGGCTACTACCGGTACTCCACAGACGGATGCTCCCTTCTTGTCACAATCCATAAAAACAATTCCTGCCAGATGATAGGTTCCGTAATTATTCTTGCGGATGGTTTCCACCACATTGTCTGCATTTTCACTGACTGTAACGATCAGCAGGGATCGTTTCTCGCTTTCTTCGTATCTGCGATCCTTCAGGAATTTCTTCAGTGCCTGTCTGCCGCAATAGCTGAAGCAGGTATAAAGCACATAGGTGATCAGCAGGATCATTCTGGAATAATTGTTTCCAATTCTTAAAAGAAACATATATGCCAGAACCAGAAGGCAGACCAGTGTACACTGTTCAAAGGTTTTCTTCAGTTCCACCAGCATTCCTCTTCGCAGAACTCCGCTGAAGCTCTCATTAAAAAATGTGACCATCAGCTGGATAAGAAACATCACCACTGCCACATTTCGGTACAGCTCTGTCTCGTATGGCTGATCGATCCCGTTTCGGATCCAGTATGCAAGTACAAACGCAAGCTGCAGACACAGCATATCGCAGATCGCAAAATCCGCATGTTTTACCCAGCTACTGTTTTCTTTTTGATACATATCCTTTTATACGCCTTCCCTCGCTTACAGTATGTTATACTGTGTTTA